>JASJEA010000004.1 GCA_030064935.1 Crocosphaera sp.
GGCTGGAGTTGTTGGCATTATTGGTTTGCCAACTGGATCTATTACTGGAATTCTTATTGCTTTATTTTTCATATAATGCACCTTAAAAAGATGTATTTGTAGATAAAATCTACGTCCCTTCGGGCAATTCGATGAGCGTATCTTCTGTTCACGATTAGACCAGACAGTGGGCTAAACTAGGGAAATATTTAGCCGTGTCACCTCACCAAATCTCTATGCCCTAACCAACTGTTACCTTGAGTACCGTGAACCTATTGCTAGGGATTCCTCAAGCCTCGATTTCAGCGATAGCGAATCGAGGTAGTTGACTCATCGCTTTGATAGCTTTAGGCGGCATCGGTTTCTGGACTCGGAAAAAATAATTAAGTAAATATTAGGATAAAATTGAGCGTTTAGAATTCTAAATTCTAAATTCTCCATTCCCCATTCCCCATTCTTCATTCTGCTCGACGAATTTGAAAACAACACCATTGTTTCCGTTTCCAGAGTGCCGCCACCACCCAACCATGTTCTTCTAAAGTATCGGCGATCGCTTGAGATTGGTCTAATAAAATGCCACTTAAGATGCCCCAAGTTTTCGGCTTGGCTAACTGAGAAAACTCAGGAATTAAGTCAATAATCACCTCAGCTAAAATATTACAAACAATTCCATCAACTCCATCACTTACCACGTCTAATAATTCACTAATACTCCCTTGATTAATCACTAAATGATGGGGGTGAATTTTATTAAGATGACGATTTTCTCTTGCTGCTTTAACCGCTAAGGGATCAATATCCACTGCATAAGCTTTAGTCGCCCCCAATAAAATCGCTCCAATGGAAAGAATACCTGAACCTGAACCAATATCAGCAATAACTAGATCCCCTGTAGACTTTGATAAACGCATCTCCAAAGACTCAAGACATAACTGTGTTGTGGGATGGGTACCTGTGCCAAAAGCTACCCCTGGATCAAGCTTTAAAATGAGTCTATCTGTATCTTGAGGAGGTGATAGCCAGGCGGGATAAATGAGAAAGCGATCGCCTACTTCTGTGGGTTTCCAGTATTGTTTCCAACTGCTGGACCAATCTTCTTCATCGATTAATTTCCAACGGGTTAGGGGTTGAGGTAAGGATAAGACTAAGGCATCTTGTTGTAACCATAGAGATAAAGCAGAAATATCTAAAGATTGATATTGAATTTGTGGGACATAAGCCCGAATAACATAAGATTTCCCCTTAACTTCCCGCGAGGTACCTGAACAGCCAAACTTATCTAACCGCCAAAAAATTGATTCTTCTAGATGAGGATGACACAAAATGGTGATTTCCCACCAACTGGTTGACATAAGACTTTTTTATGAATGGAGAATGGAGAATGGAGAATGGAGAATCAAGAAGGTCGCATTTTCAACGCTAAATTCTTAATGTGCCTCCATTTCTCCTTTTATCTCTGACCAAAAAGATTAAAGTTTAACGGTATAGGCATCGCGAATACCAGAGACTTTGGTAATTTCTGATAAGAGCCCTTCTGGTAAAGGATCATCTAAACTTAAGGCCATGACAGCGTCGCCTCGGACAATTTTGCGTCCCACCTGCATACTAGCAATGTTAACGTTAAAACTGCCCAACAGAGACCCAATTTTTCCAATAATCCCTGGCATATCACGGTGAACGGTAAATAACATATAGTTACTGGGAGGAACATTAATAGGGAACCCATCCACATCGGTAATGCGAATTTCTCCATCACTTAATAAGGCCCCTGTTACCGAATGTTCTCCTAATGATCCTTGTGCGGCTAGGTGCAAGGAACCGGAATAGTCACGGATGGAAGCGTCACGGGTTTCAATGATACGTACTCCTCGTTCTTTGGCTTCGATGGCTGCATTGACGTAATTTACCCGTTCTCGTAGGGCTTGAGAGAGTAACCCTTTAATGGAAGCAACCACAATCGGCTGACTCTTGGTACTGGCAAGTTCTCCTTGTAGCCTAACCGTTAACCGTTCAATTCGGCCTCCTGCTAATTGTCCCACTAAATTGCCCAAGGTTTCTGCCAATTGTAGATAAGGGCGCATTTGTTCCATGACATCGGGGGTTAATCCTGGAATATTGACCGCAGAACGAGCGGGGAGCCCTAATAATACATCCCGTATTTGTTCAGCTACATCTACCGCAACATTAACCTGTGCCTCTGCTGTGGAAGCTCCTAAATGGGGGGTTAAAATAACGTTATCAAAATCTCTGAGTTTAGAATCTTTTAGGGGTTCTTCTTCAAATACATCTAAGGCAGCACCGGCTATTGTTCCAGAGGCGATCGCTTCTGCTAGGGCATCTTCATCAATGGTTCCACCCCGCGCACAGTTGACGATACGGGTGGTGGGCCTCATTTTTGCTAATGCGTCTTTATTGATCAGGTGAGTTGTTTCAGGGGTTTTGGGAATGTGTAGGGTAATATAGTCGGACTCAGAAAAGAGGAGATCGAGATCCACTAGGGTACAACCCAACTGTTCAGCGCGTTCTTTGGAAATGAAAGGATCATAAGCTAATAATTTCATGCCCATTGATTTAGCTACATTAGCTACATGGGAGCCAATTTTTCCTAAACCCACAACCCCTAGGGTTTTTTTATAAACTTCTGCCCCAACAAAGCGTTTCCGTTCCCATTTTTCATTTTTCACGGACTGGTTGGCTTCGGGAATATGACGAGATAGGGATAACATCATGGCTAGGGCGTGTTCTGCTGCTGCGATGGTGTTTCCTTCTGGGGAGTTAACTACCACTATACCCTGACGAGTGGCTGCAGGAACATCAATATTATCAACACCAACCCCTGCTCGGCCAATGATTTTCAGTTGAGTTGCGGCCTCAATGATTTCTTTGGTGACACGGGTTCCTGAACGCAGCATCATGGCATCGTATTCGGGGATAATTTTTACTAATTCTTCTGGGGGAAGTCCCGTTTTAACATCCACCTGCGCCACTTGTGAGAGGATATCAATACCAACTTGGTCAATGGGATCTGATACAAGAACTTTTGCCATAGTGATTCGTCTTAGTAGGGGTGATCGCTCTATACTTTGATCGGATGGTTGCAGTAGCTTATTGTAGCGGTCAATCTACCCTTCAACCTTAAATCGTTAAGAAGTTTTCCAGTTTGCTCTTTAGCTAGAACCTAAAATCCCTGCGGTTTTAATCTAGGGATTCTCAAAAGACTGGAACACTTTACTTCATCCTACTTTCCCTTCTTTAAGATCAATAAGGGTGTTAACCCATCTTTGTGGATAAACTGGATAGTCTTTTGCAACTTCCTCAATACAATTACTGTAAAGTTGGATAAGATAATTTGAGTAATCATTGGGAATATTTATTTCCAGACCTCTGTTGACTTTCTTAGATAATTTTTCAGAACTATAATTAGGTATTTTGTTAATATCTACCTCGATAAAATTACAGATATCGGACAAAAAAGTTAAAGGATCTTCTGCCATTTTATCATAGAAGTTAACATGGATGTTTTCTGGAGGAAAGTAATTCTTCCACAAATTTATAAGATTTCTATAACTAGGTAGCAATTTAAATTCTTCATCAAAGTGATAATAAAACTCTTCTTGATTGACTTCTTCAATTTTTCTTTTTCTATGTACGCAAAGATTCATTTTTGCCTTAGACCATGACCTATCAATAGGATTTCTGAGGATAATGATAATTTTTAAATTTGGAAAACTTCTACTAATTTCGTAGATTTCAGTTTCTGGAAGTCGATAATACAAAGGAGTAATATCGCCGGAAACTAAATTTCCTTCTACTTTAAATAAGGAGGAATACCAATTTTCTGTGCGAGGAAGAAATAAATATTTAAAATCCCAAATCAATCTTTTTAAAATATCCTTTTTTAGCAGAATTATTTGTTTGGTTTGATTAAAGTAAAATCTACGTCGATTTTGGAGGTATTTTTGACATGAAACGTTGTGCCAATGAGAATCAGTGAATCTTTTAACTAAGTTTTGCTCAGGAAGAAAAACTTTTTCCCAAAAATAACGTATTTCTTTAACAGGTGGTAAAAAAACTTGTGGATGTTTTTTTAATTTAGTATAGAGCCAGCTAGTTCCTGTTTTCTCTGGGCCAATACATATAAAGTTTGGATGTTTGTTTTTTAAACTCACTTTTATTTATAGCTAATTAATAAAGTATAAATAAAGTTATACCACAATATATCTTAATTGTCCTAGAGACTCCTTAATGGAACTTTAGCTAGAATCTGAACTCAATCTTCCGCTAATATAGATAATATAGACAGGACGAGTTTTTTGGGTTGATAACGATCGCCAACTTACTATGAGAGAAACGATTTCGACGGCCATGCCTTCTGGTTTCGGGAGATGGTGTAAACGTTTTGACGATTTCTCAAAGAAATTGGCTAGAAGTATTCTATCGAGAAGCTTGCATGGTGCTTAAGATTAAAAGAATATCAAGTTAGGCATAAAAGAAGTTTACTAAGACATTTTATCTTAGTATTGTGTGCTTATACTTTTCTTATTTGTCACAAGTTAACTGGGGGATTAAGAGAACGATGGGGAAACAAACCTCAACTATTTTCTTAAACAATTATCACAATGTCCACATTTAAAGTTTTTTGCTTCTTCCGTGAAACCAAAGGCATTTAGGATATATTGCCAACGACAATCACGAGTCATCAAATACCGCTTCATTTGTTGTGTCTGTTGTTGTGATATCTTTGTGATTTTATGCAAATTTAGAGATGAGTGATTAGAGTTGAGTTGATAATTAAAAGGATCAATCCATTCCAATCTTCCCCAACGATGTAATAAGGATAAAACTATTTCTATTTTGGGGATTTCTTGTTTAAGGTTATCTATATTTCCCTGTTTGGGAATCTGTTGATAATAATGTTTTGCTTGTTGGTAATTTTTCTGTAATTTTTGTAAAAAATAAGCATTTCTGTTTTGATCACTTGCATCAAGCCATCCTGTGGGTTCACTCATTAAAGTTAAGGTATTACTCTTCTTTCCATCTCTTCCTCCTCTGCCAATTTCTTGTAAGTATTCTGATAATAATAATGGTGCCTGATAATGAACAATCCAATGAACATTGGCTTTATTAATTCCTAAGCCAAAAGCTGAAGTACAAACCACAAATTGTAATTGTTCTCTTAACCATTTATTTTCAATATCTCGTCTTTCTTTTGAACTTAAACCAGCATGATAAGCTTCTACTTGATAATTTAATTCTTTTAGCCACTGATTAATTTTTTCACTATCTTTACGAGAACGAATATAAATTAAACCTGTTGCTTTTTGTTGTTGTTTGATAAAGTTTAATAGTTGATGATTACGACAACGTGGAGTCCAAGCAATCTTAATATTTACATTAAGATTATTTAGGTAGGGACTAAGGGCAAAGATTTGAGGATTTTCTAGCTTTAAACTTTTTTGGATAATGGCTTGTGATTTAAGATTTGCTGTTGCTGTAAAGGCTGCGATCGCTATTTTATCGGTAGTGGGTTTATTCTTTAATAATGCTCCTCTAACTGCCCCTAAACGACTATAAGTAGGACGAAAGGTTTCTCCCCATTGGACTAAACAATGTGCCTCATCTAAAATAAGTCCATTAATTTCAATATGAGGTTGAATTAATAAGTTCCATACTGGAGGACTTAATAAGGTTTCAGGGGAAAGATATAGTAATCTAAGTTGTTGTTGATTAATTCTATTTAATGTCTTTTTACGTTTTTTTCTGGGTATTTCATTGTGTAATAACTCTACAGGTAATTGTTTACTTTTTAACTCATTAACCTGATTTTCCATCAATGCTACTAAAGGAGAAATAATAAGAGTTAAACCTTTTTTTAGTAAAGCAGGCAGTTGAAAGCAGACCGATTTTCCTCCTCCTGTTGGCATTATAACTAGAGCGTCTTCTCCTTTTAATAAACAACTAACAATCTCTTTTTGAGGGTGTCTAAATTCGTCATAACCCCATATTTTTTTAAACGTATGGTAGATATCTAGATACAGATTTTGCTCAAAACTCATCATTCTTAATGATAATGAAATGCAGTTATCTTAAACATTTAGCTTCACAATTGGCTTCACAAACCAAATAGATCAATCTTAATGGATTCTTTCTCCATATATAACTTGGGTTATTGGACTAAGTCTTAAAAAGTTACAAATGTTTTCATTAATTTTTTTTGCCATTCAAATTGTTGTAAATTTTATGTTCTAGGTGTTATAATATATAAAGATAAAAAACAATCAACTAATATTTACAAATTGATAAAAAGATGGAACAATTTAATATGGGTGATGGTCCCCGTTGGACTGAAGAAGCGCAAAGAAAACTCAAAAATATTCCCTTTTTTGTAAGAACCCAAGCAAGACAAAGGATTGAAGAATTAGCAAGAGCGGCAGACTCGGAAGAGGTAACAGTAGAAATGGTGGAGCAAGCTCGTTTAGAATTTGGTCAATAATTAGGATAATATAGCTTTCAAGAAATCTCTACAGATTCAGAGAAAACACCAAAAAATCAATAATTACCAACTATAACTCCTGCAAATTGGCACTGGTCAAGAATTGTGTTATGATGGTCAATTATTTTCGTTTCAGTAACTTAATATTATGAATACTTGGTGGGAAGAAGGGATTTTTTATCATGTTTATCTTAGAAGTTTTCAAGATTCTGATGGAGATGGAATAGGGGATTTTCAGGGACTTATTAACCGTTTAGATTATATTGCAAATTTGGGAGTAGATGCTATCTGGGTTAGTCCGTTTTATGAATCTCCCCATGTTGATTTTGGCTATGATGTCTCCGATCATAAAGCTGTTGATCCCCGTTATGGAACTATAGAAGACTTTGATCTCTTAATAAAAGAAGCCAAGAAGCGAGGGTTAAAAATTGTTGTCGATATTATTTTAAATCATACCTCAGACCAACATCCTTTCTTTCAGGAATCAAAACAATCTAGGGATTCTGAAAAACGACATTGGTATATTTGGTGTGATCCCAGCCCCGATGGAGGTCCCCCCAATAACTGGCAGGGATTTGAGCCTTCAACCTGGGAGTTTGACGAAAAAACGCAACAATATTATTACCATTATTTTTATACAGAGCAACCAGATTTAAACTGGAGAAATAGAGATGTATATAATGAAATGTTTAGTATTTGTGACTTTTGGATTGATAGAGGAGCAGCAGGATTAAGATTAGATGCTATTAATTATTTAGTAGAAGATCCTGAACTAAAAGATAATCCTGTTGTCGATACAATCCCTGAGTATCTACGCAATATCTTTAAATTTAATCAAGATCCAATTCATACCGTTAACCATCCAGATAACCATCAAATACTGCAAGATTTACGTCAACATCTGCGCAGTAATCACCCAGAAGATCCGCTATTAATTGGTGAAATATGGGTTCCTAATACACAAGAAATTCTGAAGTATTATGGCAGCGAAGATAATGAATTACAACTCCCCTTTAATTTCCTTTTGAGTACGGTTCCTGAATTCAATGCTATTACCTTCAGGGAAATGTTGCAAGACTTTGAAAAAAACCTAGGAGAAGTTCCTACAACTGTTGTTTTGAGTAATCATGATTTTCCAAGAGCTACAGTACGTTATAGTCAGGAAAAAGATTCGGATCAAGTTGCTAAATTATTGGCAACTTTTTTGTTAACATTAAGAGGTATTCCTTTCATTTATTATGGTGAAGAGTTAGGTGTTAGGGATAACCCTCCAGATACCATTGAGGAAGTTCAAGATCCCAGAGGAACAATTGGTTGGCCAGACTATAAAGGCCGAGATGGTTGTCGTACTCCTATGCCTTGGACAGAAGGATTTCAAGGGGATTTTACCACAGGAAAACCCTGGTATAAATTACCCTTAGATTATCAACAAAGAAATGTAGCAACTCAAGAAAAAGATCCATTATCCATCCTCAGCCATTATAAGCAGGTTATTGGAATTAGACGGAAGATATCGGCGTTGCATAAAGGCAAATTAATGGTTGTAGGAAATGATCCCTATATCCTGGCCTATTTACGAACAGATGAGGAAACAGATATCTTAGTTTTGTTAAATATGTCAAGCGATCGCCGTATTTTCGACTTAACAGATTTTCCGAACTTACTAACACATTCTTGGTCGACTCTCTTATCAACTCATAGCTATTCAGTAGGGCAAGAATTGACTGAGAAAGTTATGTTAGAACCTTTTGAAGCTTTGATAGCACAAAGTTCGAGAATCGTCGATTTTAATAATGTATGATAACTTAAATAACCGAAAAAAAGGGTGACAAGCCTCCTCTTTCAAGGGGATGAAAAAAAAATTTCCTTGTTTCAAGCCTCCACCTCAAGTTGGAGGTAATTCTACATTCGCGCATTCTACATTCTACATTCTGATTGACCTTAGCTGCTGGTCTAAATCTTAATACAATTTTTACGGATAAGACCTAATTACCCTTAGATAGAATAAGGAAAATCAAGAAAATAAGTTAAACATATCTCAATGAGAAAAACCGTTGCCTGGGCTATTATTAGTAGCGTAACAACAGTAACAGGAATGATCAGCCCCAGTTGGGCTTTAAATACCTCCATTGGAGAAGCTGGCATCTATGCCAATCTCTTACATCAAAACCCCTATAATCTAACAGGAAGAAAAATTGCCATTGGTCAAGTCGAAATTGGACGGCCAGGTATATTTGGCTTTGATAAAATTGCTGCTTGGAGTCCTACGTTTAAACTCGCAGGTGCATATTACCAAAATCGGGCAGTCAAATCCAATGGAAACCTCGACAACCATGCGGCCATGGTTGCAACAGTGATGGTGAGCCAAGATAAAAAATTACCAGGGGTGGCCCCAGATGCTAGACTGTACGCTTCGGCTGTAGGAGCACTCAAAGGAGGAGGGCAACCCCAAGAATGTCTGGCCAGCCAACATATCGCCCAACAAAATAGCGGTGATGTGCGGGCAATTAATTTTAGTTTTGGGGAATCCTTATCCCAAGATCCTCGCAAGGATGCAAAGTTAGATGGCAATGCCCTTTTAACCCAATGTATTGACTGGTCCTCACGGGTACACGATACTCTTTACGTGATCGCCGGCAACCAAGGTCAAGGGGGTATTCCTATTCCCACAGACCACTATAACGGCATTACTACCGCTTACACCACCAAACGAGAGGGAATATACACTAAAGTCGATTTTGCCAACCTCAGTGCCCTTCCTGTGGGGATTGGTCGCAGTTTGATTAAACAAGAAATTAACTTCGGGGCGAGACGGGCGATCAATTTACTGGCTCCAGGCAGTAAAGTAACGGTCTATGACTTAGCGGGAAAAATTCAACGAGTCAGTGGGACGAGTTTTGCGGCCCCTCATATTACCGCTTCTGTGGCCTTACTCCAAGAATTCGGCGATCGCCAACTTCGAGAGCAAAAACCCAACTGGAGTCTTGACTCCCGCCGTCATCAGGTCAATAAAGCAGTGTTACTCAATTCGGCTGATAAACTCAAAGATAGCGGCAATGGTTCTTTTTTGGGGATGATGAAAACAATTTTTAGTAAAACTCACTATACCTGGTTGGAGTCGGATGCTTATGAAAACCCTGAGATTCCTGTAGATATGCAAATGGGTGTGGGTCATTTGAATGTGTTTCGGGCTTATCAACAGTTTAGCGCGGGTCAATGGAAACCGAAGGGTTTAGTTCCTACCATCGGCTGGGACTATGAAACCATCAGTAAAGACAATTATCGGGACTATATTATTAATGCACCTTTACGTCAAACCAGCTACGTTGCTATCACTTTAGTCTGGGATCGTTTGGTTGAATTAAAGGATAGAAATGGCAATCAGCAATATGATCTTGGAGAAACCTTTGAGGATAAGGGGATAAATAATCTCGATGTTTATTTAATGCCGGCTGACGCAAATAACGTTTCTCAAAGTGTCTGTCGTTCTGTGAGTAAAGTGGACAATACAGAACATATTTTTTGCCCGGTTCGCTCCCCAGGAAACTATAAAATACGGGTGCAATATAGACAACAGATGAATAAACCAAGTCAGGCTTATGGGTTAGCTTGGTGGATGGTGGGACAACAAGCTAACTAGCTAATCAGAATGTACAATTGAGAATTGATAATTTAGAATTACCGAACCCTCAAGTTGGAGGCTTGAAACAAGGAAAATTCTTCTTCTCTTGGTCCATTGGATATGGCGAGGTTTCCTGGCCATCCCTCCACCGCTTTTCATCTCCTTGAAAAAGGAGGCTTGGAACCCTTTTTTTTCCTTCACTACGCTATGTGCGGGGCTTGTAAACATTGTAAAGGGAATTAATTTTACTATAAAGTGTATTAATAGAAGACTCCCATTTTTTCTCTAAGGTACTGCCCCTGCCCTCTCAGGCGACATTGACAAACACGGCACAGTGCCGAGCTTCTACCAGGGAAGCTCAATTTTCTCCTTGAGCAAGGAATTCTATTCAACCTTAAAGGTGTATTCTCCAACTTCGTTGCCATAGATAGAAGAGACCATAATTAAGTAGTCCATTTCTTCTTCTGCTATTAAATTAACGGTCTTCTGTTTTTGGGAACCCCGCCAATTATCAATGAGTTCCCCTGTTTTTGCATTAACCAGATAAAGGGAGGGGATGAATTCTTCACTCTCAACGTGAATTGTCAGGGTTTCTCCTACAAGCAATTTATCCCCTGATACGTAATAGCCATCTCCATAGTAGCGGCTTAAGCTAGAATTGCGAGCAAACATATTAACCATATCGCTTGTCACTAGGGAAGCGGTGAGGGGTTGATCGAATTCAATCACTGTGCTGTCAAATAAAAACCCTGTGTCTGTGGTCAAATTATAATCTTGTCCTTCTTCTCCCAACACTCTCACACCGTAAGTAATGCCCTCCTCGACGCTAAAGTTAAGATGAGAGTCTAAGCTAGTCTGGAGAACGTCTCCAGTCTTGTGATCAAACAGTTGCATTATATTCGATGAATCACTGCTCAATTTGAGAGAAACGTCTTCTCCCGCCTGTAAACTAGATAGCAGATAGTTATCCATCAAATGAGTCCGAATAATGGGATGATTGCTGTCATCTGTGCTATCAAAACTACCAGAAACCGATGAATTGGTATTAATGCTTAAAGTATAGTCTCCTGTTCTATATCCCTGATAAGAACTGACAACCACACCATAATTAATATCAGCATCAACGGACCATGAAATATGGGAACTGTAACTGCCATCCTGATTAGGATTAAAAGCAATCTCAGAGTCCAGATGTCTTCGTGTATCAGCGTTAATCAAAAAGACGATGGTATTATACTCGAATGAGGTTAACTCAATATTGAGGGTTTGATGGTTTGATATCTGGGTCACTTCGTAAGTGTCGGAATAACGTCCCACCCAGAGGTCAATTTCTTGATCGGTTTCGCTTAAGGTTCCTTTGATGACTTGATCGCTAAGCCCTAGGATTAGTTCTCCTACCGTTGTTTCTAGGGTGTAGCTTCCTGTGGTTGACTCTCCGGTAGAAGTCACTTGCACTAGATATTCCACAGTTTGATCAATGGTAAAACTTAGTTGACTCTCAGAAGTTTCCTCAATGACTTCTCCAGTGTTACGATTAAAGACTTCCAGAAAACCATTGAATGCCAAAGTTTCTAGGTTGAGGACCACTGTTTGATTATCTTCAAAATCTCTTAAAACATATTCATCTTTATAACGCCCTTGATAGGTGTCATCTCCCAATTCTAAAACGCCTATTTCCCTATCTGTGATTATTAATTGTTTATTTAGCTCAATTTTCTCCCCACTTTCTAGGGATACTGTTTCGTCTTCACTAAAATTCAATAATTTTGCTGTAGAGGTTGTCCCTATCCCAGTTATAGGTTCATCGGAAATACTATTTTCTGCGATTAGTTGATCATCGAAGCTATCTGTACTCTCTGCTATTTTTGTTGGTTCTTCGCTGGTGTTGGTCAATGCTTTTAGGGTTTCTTCTACCATTGATACGTTTAGATTCATATCGGTTGTCATCAGATTAGATTTTGTTGATGAATCTTCTCTATCCCAAAAAAGGTCAACGCCCCCTGAGTCGTCTATATTAAACTCACTTAAATGATTCTGATTTGATTGTTTGATTAGATTAACCATGCTTAATTCTCTCCTTCGGGATCTCTTGAATTTAATGGTAATAAGTCTATAACTTAGTCCTTTTATTCAAAAAATACTTAGATCACTGTCAGTTCAATTGTCAATAATTTTTGGTTAAAACGCATCCGTAATCTTTATGAGATTTACAAACAATCTTGATGAAAACTTTATAATTATTATTAAGATTCATATTGGCTTTAATTCTACTTTTTGAGATGAATACTTAATGAAAAGCAAGGGTTTTATAAAGATTATGTAAAGTTCGGCAATATTTTTACACGAAAAATACTTAAGATTTTTTTCGTGCCTCAGCCAACTATGAAATATAGCAATCAGATTTCCGTTGTGAAAATTAAATCTGAGTTAAAGGCAGGAGGCAACAGATAAAAAATATCTTCTGAATCATTCCTGATTACTATATTCCTTGAACGTGATTGATTTGATTTTTTTATTTATAAATTAAGCAGAACTTGATTATCTATTAAAGCGGGGGTTCCATCGTTTTTAGTTGCACTAAATTGTTGAAAATAGTGACGAATTTCAGGAGGAAAATCAGGAAAATCAAAAATACCATCTCCTGCTGCAACATCTGACCAAAAATCTCGCAGAAATGGGGCATACTTTTCTGCTTCTTGTACTGATATATTTAGAGGAGATGCTGTTAATAATTTTACCATAAAAGGAAAGGAGCGATCGCCTAACAAACTACGAGAAATTTCTTCTAAATTTTCCCATCCAGGGACACTTTTGATCCGATGAGATGTAACATTAAGGCTGAATGAACTATTATCATATCCTTGGACTTCAATAACACGATAGGGATGAGGATAACTCACTAATGAACCTGTTGTAATTTCATAAATACCCTGATCATAAGCAATATCTTGAACATGAAGATGACCGGTAAAAATAAGTTTACAATTGACAGAACTTAACATTTTTAGTAATAAACAAGCATTATCTAACATATACCTTTTTCCTAATTCATGGGTTCCTTGTCCTGGTAAATGTTCAATAACGTTATGATGAATCATTATTAAAAGTAGCTGATCCTTGACTTGAGGTAATAAATTTTCTAACCAGGTTAGTTGTTGTTCATCTAAACAACCTAACTGTTTTGCTTCTGGAGTAAAGTGATTAGAATTTAAGCCAATAATTCTCACCCCTGGTAAAATTTCTTGAGTATAATAAAGCTGCTTACTATCATAACCATATTCACCGTAATAGCTTGGAAAGTCCTGGAAACCAATAGTTTTAGAAGTTCTTAATAAACTAGGAACATCATGGTTGCCAGGAACCACAAAGACAGGAAAAGGGAGAGATTTTAAACGTTTTTGCAACCAATAATGGTTATCTGGTTCCCCGTCTTGAGTTAAATCCCCTGGCAAAAGAAGAAAATCTAGGTTAAGCTGTTCTAAGTGATTTAATGCCTTTTCTAAGGCGAGAATACTGACTTCGACTAAATGAAAACGGTTAAGATGATTTTCAATGGTGTGGGGAACCGCAACGTGAGGATCACTGATAATCGCAAAGCGGAAGTTGATCATAGGAAGGCCTGTTTTTAAATATATCTTTACTATTCAGCATAAAAAGGAGAGATCAATTTTGGCAAGAGTTCGTGTGCGTCAACACGTTAACCCGTTAAGTGCAAAATACCGTAAACCATTGAGATTACCTAATTGGGAAATCATTTATTCTTGTTTAGATCAACCTCTTCATTTAGATATTGGTTCTGCAAGGGGTAAGTTTCTTTTGAATATGGCTCCATTGTATCCTAACATTAACTTTTTAGGGATAGAAATTAGGGAACCTTTAGTGATGGAAGCGAATGAACAACGGGATCGCTTACAATTATCTAATTTACATTTTCTCTTCTGTAATATTAACATTTATATTGACCCTTTATTAGAGTCCTTTCCACCTCAAATATTAAACTGTGTTAGTATTCAATTCCCTGATCCTTGGTTTAAAAGAAGTCACCAAAAAAGACGGGTGGTACAACCCAATTTAGTCCAGGCACTTGCTCGAAATTTAAAAGATAATGGTCAGGTTTTTTTGCAATCAGATATTGAAGACATTGCCAAAGAAATGAGTTATAACTTCTTAGCTAATTCTTGTTTTCAAAAACAACATAAAGAAACTTGGTTGAATGAAAATATCTTTCCTGTTCAAACAGAAAGAGAAATTGCAACTCTCAATAAAGATGAGCCAATTTATCGAATATTATTGACAAAAATGGAACTCTAGGTTAAGGTGAGCAGTCAAATAATAAACAATAATTAATATTTTAAAAATGCTCGATTCTTATAATTTTTCAGAACTGGCAACTTTTATTGAAAAAGAATTTCATCCCTTACGTTTTTTTTCTAATCTTGTTGCCAGTTTAATTGGTGGTATTATCTCTATTATTTGGGCAGTTTCTTGTAGTCATTTAATATTTTCAGGCTCCCTCTCTGAATATATTTCCATTGGTATTAGTCTAATTTTAGTTAGTAATATTATTACTGGACTATTCATTGCATCTAGAACTTCTTTACCTGGTATTATTCCTTCTATTCAAGAACCTCCTGTTGCTATTTTAAGTGTAGTAGTAAGTACCATGGTTGCTCAATCATCTATTGATAACATAGAGACAACTTTGGTAACAGTAATTGTTACAATTATTCTGACTGGAATTATGAGTGGGATTGCTTTTTTTATCCTTGGTCATTTTCGTTTAGGAAGTTTAGTTCGTTATGTTCCTTATCCTGTTATCGGTGGTTTTTTAGCGGGAACTGGTTGGTTATTAGTGGCTAGTATTATTAAAAATAGTGCAGGGATTGATATTAGATTCAATAATTTTATAGAGTTGTTTTCTTGGGATATTTTAATACAGTGGTTACCTGAATTTAGTTTAGGATTATTATTGCTAATTGTTGTCCGTTTTTATCGCAGCTTTTTTGTCTTACCATCGTTCATAATATTAATAATATTTATTTTTTACTTATTCTTAGGAATTGCAGATTTTTCTCTTCAAGATGCAAGGGAAATAGGATTATTAATGGAGCCAATTCAATCACATAGTTTTGGGGAAACTTTGTCATTTTCTACTTTTAAAAAAGCTGATTTTTTGATTATTTTAAATCATATCCCCCAACTGTTTTCTATCATTATTTTAGGAGTGATGGGATTACTTTTAAATATTAGTGGGATTGAGGTTGCTTTAAAAAAAGATATCGCTCTTAATCATGAGTTAAAAGTAACGGGAATTGCTAATATTTTATCAGGATTAATGGGAGGAGGATTGACCAGCTATGTCTCTTTAAGTCGTTCAGTTCTTAATCATCGTTTAGGTGCTTCTAGTCGTGTTGTTGGTTGGTTTTTAAGTGGAATTTGTGCCTTAGCTTTATTGGGTGGAATGTCATTTTTTTCTTTATTGCCTAAGATATTAATTGGTGGATTAACATTATTTTTGGGGTTGAGTTTTTTAGTAGAATGGCTTTATGATGGTTGGTGGAATTTATCAAAAATAGATTACTTTTTGGTTCTATTAATTGTAATTTTTATTGCTTTTTGGGGACTGTTATCAGGTATTATCTGCGGCTTAATTGTTGCCATGATTCTATTTGTTATAAAATCTAGTCGTCTCAGTATTACTAAAAATATTTCTTCTTTAGCTGATTTGTCTTCTCATGTACAATGGTCTCCTTTAGAAACTAAAATAATTAAAAAACATGGACAAAGTGTTTACATTTTACAGCTACAAGGCTCCCTATTTTTTGGAACAGCCAATCAACTTTTTAACCGTATTCGCAACCGTCTAAGTGATCTAGATAAAACTCCGATCAAATTTGTATTATTAGATGTCCGTTTAGTAAATGATATCGACTCTTCTGCTTTAATTAATTTTCTTAAAATAAAACAATTGATTAAAAGTTATTCTATTCATTTAGTTTTAACTAACTTAACTACACAATATCAAGAAAAATTACAAAAACAAGTAGGTTTACAAGAAGAATTTATTCACATTTTTGAGGAAATTAATCAAGGTTTAGCTTGGTGTGAAGAACAGCTATTAAATCAATATTATCCTATTAATAAAAGTTGTCATTTACTAGAAAACCAATTAAAAACATTTTTTCCTCCTTCCGTAGATAGTTCTAAACTGATGACTTATCTTAAACCCTTTAAATTATCACCTGGAGACATCTTATTTACTCAAGGACAATTAACCTTAGGAATGTATTTTTTGGAGTCAGGCAAATTGAGCGTTATTAAACAAATAACCCCAGAAAAAACTAAATTTTTAAGAACTTATAAAAGTGAGACGATTATCGGAGAAATCGGTTTTTATAAACAGTCAAACCATTCAGCATCTGTTATTGCGGATGAATATAGTTCTGTTTATTTTTTATCCAGTCATGATTTTAGACGCATGGAAAAGGAGGAACCTGAACTTGCAGTTGCATTCCATAAATTTATTATTAAAGTGTTAATTGAAAGACTGCAATATCGAGAACAAGATATGCAGAACACCCTTTCCTAAGCTGTTTTAAAACTCAGCAAAGGGAAAACGACGAGTGGGACGTTGATAGTCTCCTAAGCGATATTCTAGATCATTAGAACTATTGTTAAGGATTTGAATCTTTGTCTCGTATAAATTAAGATTAAGTTCATTAGAATCCAAAGGAGGAGAAGTTTGCGCTTGAGGAAATGGCCCCCCCACTGCCCAATCCCAGTCTTGAAAAGTTCTCTGTTCAACGCCTCTTAAATCTTCACTAGATGTAGTTGCTGAAGTGTTAAAATCAGAGGAGAGAAGGGCTTGGCCAACTGCGTCAAACGGGATGAGAACAACGCTCAACGTGATAACGATTGAATGGATAACTTTCATGGCATTTTTGCGAGTATGATTCTTATCTCCTCATGCCACACTTTACTACTCTACAAAGATCATAACTTGAATATTAAACTATTAGGAAAACATAAAATTTTATTTTATAGTTATTCACCTTTCTTCACAACTTGTTTAAGTTTTATAAAAACCCGTCTTAGGAGACGGGTTTTAAATGTTTTTAATTTAATCAGTGGATGAACTTAATTTCTCTTGAGCCAATCGTCTTTTTTTTGCATATAATTGGATAGAAGCTGCCATAGCAATGACTAAAGCAACAATTAACCAAGTGGTTAGATCCAAGGGTAAGCTATTTTTAAAGATGGCTAATAAAACAATAATAACTAACAAGACTGTAGGTGCTTCGTTTAAGGCTCTAAACTGTTGTCCAGTCCATTGAGATTCCCCTTTTTCTAACTGTTTCATGATTCGTCTGCAATAGAAATGATACCCTAGTAATAAGGCGACGAATGCTAGTTTTATATGCAACCATCCTGACTTTAAAACATCAGGTTCTGTAGAAATTAAACCAATGGCCATAGCCACTGTTACTATCATTCCTGGGGTTGTAATAATATTATAAAGACGTTTTTCCATGATTTCGTACTGTGTCTTTAAAATGGTTTGATCCGGTTCTTTTTTTTCGGATGCTTCGGCATGATAGACGAATAAACGAACTAAATAAAATAACCCAGCAAACCAAACGACAATACCAATTAAATGAAAGGCTTTAAACCAATAATATGCCATAATTCCTGACAAAGTATTTCCATAAATTACTCTGTGAACGAGTTTATCGGTTTTAGAACACTATCTGGAAAATTTTAAATAAAAATTAAGACTTTAATCTAGATAGCGATCGCTTATTTATAAGCTTCACAATAAATCGATGATTTTCGGTAAGCTGTTCCATCAATATTAATGTCTAAATAATCATCATTAAAATTAGGAATTTTGCTAGTTTTTTCGTTTAAAATCTCAATCTTAGAAAAGCCAACTGTTTGCAAAAGAGAAGGTAAAGAATATTTATCATACATCCATTTATGTTTTTCTCCTAACATTGTTTGATCAACGATCGCTTTTCGATAAGCAGGAGGAAAAAGGTTTTTAATTACCCCAATATACCAATTAAGTAATTGTTTCTTTATTTTGGTCAAATTGAGAGAATTTGACTGTTCAGACATAGGGTTATCATCATAATATTGTCTAATATCTATACCTAATCTATCTTTAACATAGTCAATAATTAATTTGTTATCTTTTTTAACAATTTCTTCCCAGTAAACATTCATTAACCCCCATTTTTCAGTTCTTACCATTTGATCTAAAAGCTCCATAACTATCCATTGATATTTTTCTTCATTTTCCGGCTTATCAATATTATCAAGCATATATAAATATTCACGACAAACACTCTCTAAGTCGGGAACAACAATTCTTATCACACCTCCTTTTTTAAGCACTCGATAGCATTCAGTTAATATTTTTTTAGCATCTTCTAAGGAAAAGTGTTCTAGAAAATGACTATTATAAATTACATCTACTTCTTCATTTGAAAAGGGTAAAGAATTCAATAAATTGTGAGGAATAACATCAGGATTTTCGGAATTAAAATCTAAATTTACCCAACCTTGAGTATATCTATCTCCACATCCTAGATTCACTTTTTTCATTTTTCAACTATGGATATTTTCTTAACAACACAATTAATTATATAGCTAAAAAGCCATAATTGTGCAAAAAAATATTTTTGGGTATCTTAAAGACTGTTGTTTAAATACCCTAGCAAATATTACCCAGATCATTTAAATAATCAAGGTTTTTAAACATCTACTTTTTCTGTCTAAATAAATGACTATGTTGGGGATTATAAAGATGAGAACGACTATTTAGATTAGTTTTTAAAGCAGGACTAATTAAATACATTGTTGTTCTAACTAAGTTCTCTGCTTCAGTCACTTCTGCCATATTCTCTAAGGAAACAATTCTAATTTTTTCATCCTCCCAACCAATCCTAAAACAAATGGCAACAGGGGTATCTACAGGATAATATTGTAGTAATTTTTCTTGAGATTTTCTAACATGACGGGCTGCTAGATAAAGACATAAACTAGCTTGATGGGCTGCTAAACTTTCTAACTCTTCCTTATCAGGAACCTGAGACGCACTCCCACTAATACGAGTTAAAATAATCGTCTGAACTAAGTCAGGAATCGTCAATTCTGTGCCTATTTTTGCTGCTGCTGCTTGAAATGCACTAATTCCAGGAACTAATTCAAAGTTGATTTTTTCTTTGATAAGGATAGAAATTTGTTCATTAATTGCACTATAAAGGGTTAAATCACCAGAATGGAGACGAACTACAGATTTTTTATTTTTAACCCGATTAATCATTATATTCATGATTTCTTCTAAGGTTTTATTTCCTGTAGTAATTAACTCACAATTTTGATGAACATTTTGTAATATTTGTTGAGGAACTAAAGAATTAGCATATAAAATAACATCCGCTTCTTTAATAATTTTATATGCTTTCAACGTTAACAAATCAGGATCACCTGGTCCAGCACCAATGAAGTAAACAAAAGAGGATAAAACAGTCATATTTATTAGATAAAATAAGAGCTATCTATAGCTTTTCACAATTTTATGCTACAATAAAAGAAAAACATATTTTTTTTAGATTGTAGGCTTTCATATAAACTTTAGAGAAACTTTATATTAAGAAAAATATTCTGTATGATCAATACTTTTTGATTAGAAATTGGCAATCAGAATTTAGAATTAACTCCACCTCAACTTGGAGACTTGAAACAAGGAAAATTTTCTTTCTCTTGGTCAGAGATGTAGTAAAAAAACCTCGCTATGACTGTATTTATGTTAAACATTTGGAAATAATATAGCGTTTCTCACTCTCATGAGGTACACTCATATCTTTTCTCCAAACTCCGAACTCCCAAAACTAGAAAATTTTGTACCTCACAAGTATGGGAAATGCTATATAAGGTCTTTAAGTTTCTTGATTTACTGAGCACTAGGAACATTATTACGAGGATAAATAGCAGGAACTCTGGCAGTTTTTCTACTGTTAAAGAGTTCGCTTAAAGGAACTTCTGCATCACTTTGTACAAGATGAAGATAGTTAGGTCCCTTACTAATATGCTTACCATAACTCGAAGATAAATAAGGACGAAATTCCTCATTTTCAGCAGTATAAACTTCAGCAAAAGCCACTAAAAAAGCATTGCCATAGGTATCAATTACTTTTTGATTAGGAAGGGTTAAATCTGGCAAAGAATCTAATACAGCTTTCATTTGTGCATCTAACTTAGAAAAGTTAACATGAGCTTGTCCTTCTACCAAGCCAAAATATTTATCATCTGTATTAATCCAAACAAAAGCTTGTAATTGTTCAATAGCGGCAGGGGTTGCTGGATCACTACTTCCAGCGGCTAACATGACAGGAATTGTAATTTTAGAGAGTCCATTGGGTCCAAACACTGCACTTGTTACAGGGTTAATAACTAAGGCAGAGGTAACTCGTCGATCACGAAAATTATAATTTTTACGAGGCAATTCTAAAGCCCGACATTGTAATAATAAAGAGAGATTTGGCCCCCAAATTTTTCGTCCACAAATCCTTTCTAAAGCGTCAAAATCAAGGGTAGCCCCTGCTATTGCTAAGGCCGTATATCCTCCAAAAGAATGACCCATAACTCCTACATTATTGGTGTCTAAACGTCCCCCAAAATCTCTCCTATTAACTCTTTCTAATTCATCAATGACAAAACTGACATCTAGAGGACGATCAATAAATTCATCTACTTTAACAATATCTCTGGAAAACCCTTGTAACATCTCTTGAAGCTGGTTCAAATCACTGCCAGGATGTTGAGGTAAAGCAACCAAATAACCATAAGACGCTAACTGTTTCGCATCATCTTCAAAATCTTCCGGACGAGACGCTAACCCATGAGAAAAAATAATAACAGGGGTTTTCCCCTCCCGCCATTGTTGCGGTTGCACTAACAAGACATCAAATTCCCGTTCACGACTTTGATCAAATAATCTAATCCTACGAGTTGGGGCAACCCCATAATCTCCCCGTTTTCGGATATCTCTTAGGGTAGAAAAGTCAGGAACGCTTTCCTGTTGAGCAGTTTGGGCGGAAATGGTTTTCATTTCCGCCACAATGGCATTGGTTCCCTGTCCTAAGAGTTCCAGATAAGTAGCGGCACGAAGCACTTCTTCGAGGTTAAACTGCATATTAACGGCTAGATGACGCAAAAAGTTGAGTAAGGTTAATCCTTTTTCTTGGTCAAAGGCTGCCTGTACAATCGCCCCTCTGAGAGCATATTTCCCGTTGCTCCCTCCTTGAATAGACAGCAAGTTACCCACTCGGTTTAAAAGTTCTTCTCCCATCGGTGTATTAAAGAAACGAGAGAGTTGTACCGGATCAAGGTCTACTTTTTTGAGTAAGGCTTCTCGAAAGGCTTCTTTTTCTGCTTCCCCGACTCCAGCCAAGTTCATATAATAGGCTAATTCTTTGTTAACAAGGCCTTCTGTGGCAAACAGTTCCAAAGAATCAATCCCTAAAGATAAATTAATGGGGGGATAGATAAAAATCAATCTTTGACTAGCAAAAACGGGATAAGCAGTGAGAATCGCGGCTAGAGTCGCCAAGGTAATATTTTTAAGCTGTTTTTTTAAAGAACGCTTAAGGAAAGCAAGAGAACCAATCATCTGTTATTTTGCAAAGAGATAATGACACTCATCTAATTTAGCAGTTTTCCACTGTATAACTATTACTATTGCGCAATAGAAGACGAAGATTTAGATAACAAGTTATTATATCGAGCTTTCCAGACATTTCTTAAATCCATACACAGAGTTGCTATAATCGTCCTAATTTCCAGTTGAATGTGAATGAGGAGTCTGATTACTATGAAAAAGATAATTCTTGCTTTACCTGTTTTGTTGGGGGTTGTGGCGATGCCTTCTCATACCTTAGCCCATACAATGTTTACTAATTATTTATTAAACGACACCTTAGATTTTCAAAGCACTTATAGCACCGATGAAGCAGCTAAAAATGCTGAAGTGTATGTATATGCACCTGATGATCTCGAAGAACCTTGGTTAGAGACAAGAACTGACGAAGAAGGACGTTTTTCTTTTCTTCCTGATACTTCTATTCCTGGGGACTGGGAAGTGCAAATTATTGATGAAGGGCATGGAGAAGTCATTATTGTTCCTGTGACCGAGGAAGGGGTAGATTTTGATAATATTAGTCATGAATTTAAACAGGACTTACATTACAGTTCTACTCCTATGTCTCCTTTACAGAGTTTCTTGATTACCGCAGGTGTCGCTGGTTTGTGGTTTGCTGTTTTGCGGAAAAATTAAGAGCTATTTCGTCTTTTACACCCCATAGGGCTTAACATTATTAAGCCCCTACTAACTTTTTTACAATGAACTATCTTGCCCATTTACTATTAGCAGAAAATACACCAGAATCTCGTCTAGGTAATTTACTGGGAGATTTTATCAAGGGGCAAAATGAGATCAAAAATTCTCCCTATAACGAAGCAATTATTAAAGGGATTAGAACCCATTATAAAGTTGATTATTTTACAGATAGGCACGAAAAATTCAAACAAAGTAAACAAAGAATTTATCAATCACAAGGTCGTTTTTCTTCCGTTTTAATTGACGTTTTCTACGATCACTTTTTAGCTAATCATTGGAAATTATTCTCTTCGGAAAAATTAGAAGCCTTTGCTGATCAGATTTATGTAACTCTGCAAAAAAGTCATGATCTACTACCCGAAAAACTTCGGTTAGTTTTACCCAGAATTATCCTAGAAAATTGGCTAGTTTCCTATCGAACTCTCGAAGGCATTGAGATAACTTGTCAAAGATTAGGCAAACGCATTAAACGAACTAATAACTGTGCAGTAGCCCGCTATGACTTACAAGCAAACTATCAAGAACTAGAAGCGGATTTTCTGGACTTTTTTCCCCAACTTGTCAAGTATGTGGACACAAATCGTCATACTTTCTAATTCATTGAATATCCCACCAACCAAAAGCAGGGCCAACAAAACGAACCGTCACCCAGAGCAACACCATAACACCAATGCCGATCCAAGCCCCTCGCGTTGTCCACTGATAGAAAGAATTTGCTTGAGCCTTGGAAATAGGAACCCAGGGCAAAATTCGTTCCTCTTGACCGTACTGATCCCCTAAAGCGGTTTTGCGGCGTTTGGCTTCACCCATAGATCATCCCACAACTCATCATCTTTAATGATAACCGTTCAGGGGAAATCTTAAAAACATTGGCAGTTCATCCGAGAACGACCCTTGTCATCGTAGCATGGATCAAGAAAGGTAATTTTAGGGATTCGCTCCAAGTGATCCCCCATTAGGAGTTACTAATACTCAATCTATTTGAAATCTTACTGCGTTCTCACCTTAACCAACTAATTAAACTCATTCATGATGACTCAAGAAAATAGTAATCTCACTGTTAATGATGCTCTCAAAGTTCTTCAAGATTATAGTTGTCTTCAGATTAAAATTGTTGATTTTGAAAGTGATAAACATAAGCTAAGGGAGTCCTTGAAAATCGTTTCAGATTTATGTGATGCTGAAAACCTTGGTATTTGTGCAGACAACTTTAACGAAGGATTTAAAACCCTAAAAAGTTATCTTAAAGCTCTCGGATTTCCCTCTGATTTAGAGCCTCCTAAATCCTTTCCCAGGAATGATTCTGTCTATATTAAATTTAATACAGAAACCATGTCCTATTATGTCGATAATTATTCAGGAAGTTATCGAGGGGTGCTTATTTCCTGTCAATGCGATGATCATAAATTGGTAGGAACTTATGGGCATTTTCCTCTGAATTTATTTGAATAGTTGAGGAGTCTAATTGATACTGTTGCTAAAGATCATTAGCTCCGACATTTGGTATCATGGATAAACAATCATTATTAATTAATTTCATCTTAAAAATATGGGAGAAACCATTACCTTATTATCGAAACGAGAAATTGAAAAAATGCGTCGGGCTGGACGTTTAGCAGCACAATTATTAGACCATCTTGAACCGATGGTTAAGCCTGGAGTCAGTACCTTAGAATTGAATGATGAGGCAGAAAAATGGACCCAAGCCCACGGAGCAACCAGCGCACCTTTAGGATATCATGGTTTTCCTAAGTCGATTTGTACCAGCGTCAATCATGTGGTTTGTCATGGCATTCCCAATGCTAAACAAATTCTCCAAGAAGGGGATATTATTAACATCGACGTAACCCCCATTTTAGATGGTTATCATGGGGATACCTCAAAAACTTTCTTTGTGGGAACCCCCTCCCCTTTGGCTAAAAGATTAGTCGAAATTACAGAAAAGTCTTTAATGGAAGCCATTCAAACCGTTAAACCAGGTTCAAGAATAGGAGATATTGGGGCTGCTATCCAAGAATGTGCGGAACCTCAAGGGTTTTCAGTGGTTAGAGATTTTGTTGGTCATGGTGTTAGTAATATTTTTCACACCGCACCTCAAGTTCCCCATTATGGTAAAAGAGGAAAAGGAAAAAAATTGCGTCCAGGGATGGTATTTACCATTGAACCCATGATTAATGAAGGAACCTGGGAAGCCGTGATTTTAAAAGACGGTTGGACTGCTGTTACCAAAGATGGGAAGTTATCAGCACAGTTTGAACATACCATTGCTGTGATGGAAACAGGAGTCGAAATTCTAACCCTGCCCTAACAGTTTTCTGGGAATCCAAGAATTTTTTGATGCGTTAATATAAGATCGACTATTATTATGGCCAATATTGACCCTCAACATTCATTTGTCTACGGGGTCTTTATGGTAAACATATCATAACACAAGGCAATAGTTATCATGTTTAAGCAGTTAATGACTAAAAAAGTAGCACTGGTTTTAACCTTATTGGGAACCACTTTGGGCGTTGTTCCCGTAGCCGTGGCGCAAAGCATTGATCAAGTGGATAAAAATCCCTATCAAAGCAACGAGAGAAACCCTAATGGAGAATTAGGAGATTTTATGAACCCTTTGGGGTTAATGCACCGTGCTAACTTACAACGGAGTCGTAATGGCGGTGAGTTTGCTGAGGATACTTATGATAACCTTAATGAAGCAGCTAGATCGTTTAGAGAAGCACAAATGCGAGCGATCGAAGCACAACAGTCACCCCAAAATTCCGCCGAAGTTCCCACGGAAGTTAATCTCGAAAACTAGAAACTATCTCTTAAATCAACATTAATTTGTGGGGTGAGTCAAAATTGCAGAAATTATCATAGTTTTAGGTTTCTTGTTGATTCATCCTACAATTTTTTTTTGTAGATGAGATAGGATTGCTGAACTTTTTCAGCAGCAATTAATTTTTCCGCTCCCAAATCAACAAATAAATCTTTTTTACCAATGGATAGAATCAAGGGATCATCTGTAATTGTCCAACCATCTTTAATCAAAGCTTTCTTGACTGTATGATGATAAATATCTTTTTCTGGCATGAATCAAGAGTTTTGCAATAATAAGCTTTAACTTTTTCTAACTAGGGTATATTAGCGCAGAGACTTCCCACTCTTTACAACCTACCATGTCAAGTCAATATAGGCCAAGTATTTGTTACATCTAGTTTCAAAAGGCGATCGCCTAAAAATAATACATATATATCTAATACTAGATTTTTAAGGGATGAATTATCACTGGTATCTGAAAAAAAGCGATAATAAACAAAAGCAATCAAAATTATAAATTAACGATAAATCATATCAATATTTAGTACAACAAAATGGATTAAAATAGTTAAAAATTGTCATAATTAATAATGCAGTTCAATTATAATTATTATCCCTACCCATCTCAACGTCGTGTTATCCTAGCCAAAAATTGTGCTGTAGCTACGAGTCAACCCTTAGCTACCTTAGCAGGAATAGAGATGTTTCAAGCCGGAGGAAATGCAGTGGATGCTGCCATTGCCACTGCCATTACTTTAACAGTTGTTGAACCAACTTCTAATGGTATAGGCGGTGACGCTTTTGCCATAATTTGGGATGGCAAAATACATGGTATCAATGGTTCAGGAAAAAGCCCGAAAACCCTATCATTAGAAGCTTATTCTGAATTCAAAAAAATGCCCAACTTAGGTTGGTTAACAGTAACAGTTCCTGGGGCAGTTTCTGTCTGGTACGATGTTTGGAAACGTTGGGGAAAATTACCTTTTGAGCAGTTATTTACTTCTGCAATTAGTTATGCTAAAAATGGCTTTCCTGTTTCTCCCGTTACCGCAGAGATATGGAAAAGAAAGGAAACAGTTTATCTCAATAATAAAAGACCAGAATATCAATATTTTCAACAAGTATTTTTTCCAAAAGAAAGGGCCCCAAGAGCGGGAGAAATCTGGGGAAGTCTTCTCCATGCTGAAACTTTAGAAGACATTGCTAATACAGGAGGAGAAAGTTTTTATAAGGGAAAAATAGCACAAAAAATAAACAATTTTTCAGCCGATACTGGGGGTTATTTAACGTCTGCTGACTTAGTAGCTCATGATCCTTTATGGGTTACTCCTATAGCCACTGAATATAAACAATTAAAAGTCTGGGAAATGCCTCCTAATACCCAAGGTATTGCTGCATTAATGGCTTTAAATATATTAGAAGGACTAAATATTGAACAATATGAGCGTGACTCTGTCGAAAGTTTTCATTATCAAATTGAAGCCATGAAATTAGCTTTTGCTGATGTTTATTCTCATGTTAGTGATTGTGATTATATGAAAGTTTCTAACACAAATTTATTGGACAAAAATTATGCCAAAGAACGTCAAAAGTTGCTCAGTAACCAAGCTATTCCTTTAGCTAATCCAGGAATTAATCAAGGGGGTACTGTCTATTTATGTACGGCAGATTCAGAATTAATGGTATCTTTTATTCAATCTAATTACGATAGTTTTGGTAGTGGTATTTTAATCCCAGAAACAGGTATTGCTTTACATAATAGAGGTTCAGGATTTACTTTGCAAAAAGGACATCCTAATCAAATAGCAGCTAATAAGCGCCCTTTTCATACAATTATTCCTGGCTTTTTAACTCAAAATGATGAGCCGTTAGGGCCTTTTGGGGTCATGGGTGCGCCTATGCAACCCCAAGGACACCTACAAATGGTCGTGAATTTAACTGATTACCAAATGAATCCTCAAACTGCCTTAGATGCCCCTAGATGGCGATTTTTACAGGGAAACAGCGTACTTTTAGAAAGGGGTACACCTAGCGAAATTATTGAAGGTTTAGGAGAACGAGGTCATAATGTTAAATTAGCTCCTGCAATTATGTTCGGCAAAGGTCAAATGATCTTAAAAAATAACGGTATTTTAATTGCAGGTTCCGAACCCCGTGCTGATGGTTTAGCATTAGGTTATTAATGGTAGCAGAGATAACTTCCAGAAGGTTTAGATATCTCTTTTTTGATGGCTTCGGTGGCAAAGTTCGCTCTCAGTCTAATAATTGGGCATTTGCTTATCCTTCCTACCGATCTATAAGATAGATAGCAGCAATGATTAAAGAAAAAAGTTAAATCGTATTTTTGAGTTATGCTAATAAATTAGTAAGTCTATAGTGGGATCTTATGGTAATTAGTAGCAGCGAATACAGTCAACGTAGAGAAAAATTAATGGAAAAAATTGGTCAAGGAACGGCCATATTTCGTAGCGCACCAACCTCAGTAATGCACAACGATGTCGAATATGTTTTCCGTCAAGATAGCGATTTTTTCTATCTAACAGGGTTTAATGAACCCGAAGCAGTTGCCGTATTTGCACCTCACCACGAAGAACACCATTTTATCCTTTTTGTGCAACCTAAAGACCCCGATAAAGAAGTCTGGACCGGTTATCGTTGCGGTGTGGAAGGAGCAAAAGAAAAGTATGGGGCTGATATTGCTTATCCCATCACAGAATTAAACGAAAAATTACCCGATTATCTGATCAAAGCAGACCGTATATATTACCATTTAGGACGGGATAAACATTTTAATGAGGTTGTTTTATCCCATTGGCAACAATTAATGAGAACCTATCAAAAACGGGGAAACGGTCCAGTTGCCATTGAAGATCCCAGTCCTATTTTACACCCCATGCGACAGATAAAAAGTGAAGCAGAATTAATGATGTTACGTCAAGCAATGGACATTTCTGCTGCTGCTCATAACCGCGCCAGAGAATTTGTTAAAGTGGGTCATTACGAGTACCAAATTGAAGCAGAAATTGAACATACCTTTCGACTTCATGGAGGAATTGGTCCGGCTTATCCCTCGATTGTTGCCTCCGGTGATAATGCTTGTATTCTTCACTATATTGAAAATAATCGTCAAATTCAAGAGCATGATTTATTATTAATTGATGCCGGTTGTTCCTACGGTTATTATAACGGGGATATTACCCGAACTTTTCCCGTAAATGGTAAATTTACAGGGGAACAAAAAGCGATTTATGAGTTAGTTTTAGAAGCACAACTAAAAGCCATTGAAGAAGTAAAACCAGGAAAACCTTATAATGAATTCCATGATATTGCTGTTTGTGTTTTAGTACAAGGATTGATTGATTTAGGGTTATTAAAAGGGGATTTAGAAGAGATAATTACGGAAGAAAAATATAAACCTTTTTATATGCACAGAACTGGTCATTGGCTAGGATTAGATGTTCATGATGTGGGTATTTATAAAAAAGATGAAGAAACTTGGCATCCTTTAAAAGCGGGTCATGTTTTAACGGTTGAACCTGGTATTTATATTGGAAAAGATATTAAACCCGCAGAAGGACAACCAGAAATTCCTGAAAGATGGCGAGGTATTGGTATTAGAATTGAGGATGATATTTTAGTAACAAAAACAGGTAATGAAGTGTTAACTGCTGCGGTTCCTAAAGCCATTGATGAGATTTTTTAGGGCTAACTTATTTCTTTTCTAAACCCTAAAAATTCGTAGAAATGGCTTGAACCGGACAAGCCATTATACACTGTTCACAAACCACACAGCGCGATCGCTTAAAATTTAACTCGAATGTTTCGGGAGCAAGTACCAAAGCTTCTGTGGGACAAACCCCTGTACATAAACCACAGTCGACACATTGTTCTTCATTAATGACAATTTCACGACTGGCCAAAGAAACTCCAATTTCTTGTGCTTGCATCCAGTCAATGGCGGCTTCAATAGCATCAATATCCCCTAATAATTCTAAGACCAATTTACCCACTTGGTTGGGGGCAACTTGCGCTCTAATAATGTTAGAAGCAATATTAAAATCCTTAGCTAAACGGTAGGTTAAAGGCATTTGTATCGTCCGTCTGGGAAAGGTTAATGTTACTCGTTTTTTCATAGTTTAAACTTAATAAATAATTTTTACAGCAAGAGGCAATCCGTTTATATAAAAAGAAATGTTATGATCCATAAGACGCTAAAAAATACTCTTTCTTAAGTAAATTATTATGTCCGAAGTTGTTAGTATTAACCGTATCCGCAATGTTGTGATCGCCTTTGCTGCCATTGCTCTTAGTATAGCGATCTTTTTTGGCTTTCAAACTCAAAACGTTTCTGTTTCTCTAGAATCCCAAGCCCAAGCAGCAACCCCTATAGAAGTGGCTTTAACCAATGGAAAACCGACCTTAACGGAATTTTATGCCAATTGGTGTACCAGTTGTCAAGCAATGGCCCCTGAATTAGCCCAATTGAAGCAAAAATATGCTGATTCACTCAATTTTGTGATGCTCAATGTCGATAACAATAAATGGTTGCCCGAAATTCTTCGTTATCGAGTGGATGGCATTCCCCATTTTGTCTTTATCAACCATGAGGGAAAGGCGATCGCTCAAACCATTGGGGAACAACCTGCTTCAGTTATGGAAGCCAATTTAAACGCTTTAATTGACCGCCAGACCTTACCCTATGCCTATTCTACAGGACAAACTTCCGACCTTAAAGAACCTCTCAATGCTCCTTCAAGTGATCCCCGTAGTCATGGCGCACAAGTGCAATCTTAACTTTCAGAAAAAATTGCTCCTCTTGCCTCTAAACTGGTTTGCAGTTCTGGGGTAATTCCCTCATTATTGCCAAATTTTGCTCCTTTGACATTAGCCCCACTCAAATTTGTCTGACTTAAGTTAACATTCTCTAGATTAGCCCCTCTGAGATCCGCCCCAATTAAATTGGCTAGGGCTAAACTACTGCGATAAAAGTCCGCGTGTTGTAGGTTACTATTCCCTAGATAAACCCCACTGAGATCGGCTCCGCTAAATCTAGCATGACTTAACACCGCTTCGCTCAAATCAGCATCGGTTAGGTTAGCCCCGCGAAAATTGCTTTGTGTTAAATTTGCTCCACTTAACTCAATGCCACTTAGTTCCCCTGCTAAAAAATTTCCCCCTGCGAAGTCCTTTTGTGGCTCAAGTTTGGCAATATTCGCTAATGCTAATAAATCATTCGTTTCCACCTCATAAATTTTATCAATGAGTTGATGTAATTGTGCCAAATGTTGGGGATTAATATCGGTTTTAGGACGATCGATATTTTGACCTTCTTCTGAGCTACCTGTGGTTAACTCAATGAGGGATATTTCAGGGTAAAGTCTTTCTTGGCATAAAAATTGAGCCAGTTTTCGTTCTAAAATACTGTGTTTATTGGGGTGAATATCGTGTAACCATAAACCTGTGACATCGGTAATGGAAATATCCACTAAATTCACTGTGTAGCTTAGGGTAATGGTGCTAGATGGATGAAGATTTTTGATAGCAGCTAATGGGGCATTATGCTCTAATTTGATGATCGATTGTCCTGTTTGTGGTGTTAAGTGCCAGACGGCACAATTGTCATAAGATTCTATTAATTTAAAAGGAACATTTCCATTTAATTTAGGTTCCATAATCGTTGCTTCTGTGACTTTGAGGTTAAGATTCCCTCCTTTTACACCAAATTTTATTTGACCATTAAGCAATGATTTTTCTTGTTCATTAAAAGAACAGTTTAAATCTAGAATTAACTCCCCTTGAGATATATCTGATGGCTTGATAGTTAATTGCAGAAAGACACATCTTGGATAGGGATTATAAAAACTGTGTTGTTGAAGCGCAGGGTAAGATTCAGTCATGGTTCAATAATAATGAATTCCCATTTAGATCATAGCATTAAAGGCAATGGTTAATTAAGCCATAGAATTAATTAAAATCTTTCTATTTTCAAATTCTTTTCCAACCTAGCTTTTTATTTTCTTTGTCCCAATGCCATTGTAATAAACTAGCGGTTTCTCCTGAAGAAATCCCTGATAAACCGATTGCTTTTCTGGGAGATTCTGTGGCTAGAGCAATGGCATTTCCTACAGGACACAATTGCCATTCAACTAAGTTCTTTATCCCCGTTAATAATGGTAATGTTGTCCCTGCTAACGTTCCATTAGCCAGTCTTGCTGTTCCTTTTTTGACTTCAATTTGTCGATCATCCCAAGGGTATACTCCATCTCCTAAACCAATGGGGGCCAAAGCATCACTTACCACAAAAACGCCTCTTTCATAGAGACTCCCTCTTAATAATAATTCGATCATGGTTGGACAGACATGATTACCATCAGCAATTAAACCACAATATACCCCCGCATTAATCATTGCTTCTCCTAATAATCCGGGTTGGCGATGGTGTAAAGGTGGCATAGCATTATAGGCATGAGTCACCATAGAAGCCCCCATCTCAAAGGCTTTTTTTGCTTGTTTGGCATTGGCTTGGGAATGGCCTAAACTGGTAACAATTCCCCTAGAAGTTAGATAGGGAATGACCTCATCTGTTAAGTCTAATTCAGGGGCTAAAGTGATAATTTTGACAATGGTTTCATACCCTTCGAGTAACCATTCTATCGCTTCAACGGATGGGGTTAATAAGTATTGGGCAGGGTGTGCACCTTTTTTTTGCTGGTTTAAAAAAGGACCTTCTAAATGAATTCCTAAAACTTGAGCAGTTTCTTTTTTTTCTTCTTTCTGAATCCTCATAAATCTCTCAATGATTGAGAGCGATCGCTTAACATTTTCTATGGAGGTAGTGACTAAGGTTGGTAAAAATCCATCAATACCCTCTTGCCATAAAAAATCACAGATTCCATCTAGTTTAGAAATATGTTTCTCTTGTAAATCAGTAAAGGCTAATCCTAAGCCCCCATTAATCTGTAAATCAACCCCTCCTAAGGATATCCAATCCCCTTGTGCATCATAAATATCTCCACTATTTTTAGTGGTACTAATCCCTCCAATTGAGCAAATTTCTTCAATTTTTCCTTCTTCATTAATCAAGATTTTTTGTTGTTCTTGATATCCCGGTAATTTAGCATTGAGTATGGTAATATTGTTTAACATTTTTAACTAAAAATTAGGCTTATTATTCTTGACATCTGATTGAGATTATGAAAGTATATTTCATAATATTAGGAGCGACTTCTAATTTAAAAAGTCTAGCCTTTGCTCATGAAACATTTTCTATTAAAATAATATCATAAGATAACAATCTGTTTTACCTTTTTATGGTCATGACCTCATCCCCTCTCATCGGTATAATCATGGGCAGTGACTCGGACTTGCCTACTATGGAAAAAGCGATCGCCGTTTGCCAACGGTTTGAGGTTAGTTGGGAGGTTGCTATTGTTTCAGCCCATCGCACCCCTCATAAGATGGTTGAATACGCTACAACAGCCCATGAAAGGGGCTTAAAGGTGATTATTGCCGGGGCGGGAGGAGCAGCACACTTACCAGGGATGGTGGCTGCTATGACCCCTTTACCGGTCATTGGTGTTCCTGTTGCGACTCGTCACTTACAAGGGGTGGACTCTCTTTATTCTATTGTACAAATGCCTAGGGGTATTCCTGTCGCAACGGTGGCTATTGGTAACGCTGAAAATGCAGGATTATTGGCTATTCAAATCTTAGGTTCTCATGATGCCAATTTACTTAATAAAGTGCAAGAGTATCGACAAGGGTTAACCCAAATGGTGTCTGACAAACAAGCAAACCTGGAGAAAGTTGGCTATGAAGCTTATTTACAGCAGATGAATTCTTCTCATATCTAAACAGGAGATCCATAACCAATCCCTCTGTTTGTGTGCATTTCGCGATACTCCTGCCTACGCCTCGATACATAGGTTGCTCGTTCATCGAGATAATAGGATCTAAAACCTGGCTTTTTAAAGCGAAACTTTTTGAGGCGAGGCTTATGTCTTGGTGCGCGTTCCCTTGGCGATTGCGAATCGCGGGGATCGTTACACCGAACTCCGAACTCACCTTGTTGGGATGGTTATTTTCTTGAGGAAAACCCGCTATCAAATGATATGAAATTTGATTGATGTGGGTATATTCTCTGTAATAAATTAAACAGCACTAACCTGTACTCCCAAGGAACATCAACAAGTGAATATATTGAAAACTAAACTTCTTCCAACTCTTGCTAACAAAAAAGGAAACACAGGTTTCACCTTAATCGAATTATTAGTTGTTATTATTATCATTGGGGTATTGGGGGCCATTGCTCTCCCCAACATCTTAGGTCAAGTGGGCAAAGCCCGTGAGTCTGAGGCTAAAAATACTCTCGGTGCCATGAACCGCGCTCAACAAACTATTTTCGCTGAACAAGGCCGCTTTGCTAGTAGCCTTAGCGAATTGGAAGTTCCTATTGGTAATGAAAAATACTACGGCATTTTCCTCGACGCTGAGAGTGCTGGAAGGGTAGGTGCAACTGGTATCACTAGAGCACAAGATGGTACTAACGCCATCATTGCGACTGAGATTGGTGAGATTGCTAATGGGAAAAATGGAACTCGTGACTATGCTGCGGGTATCAACTATGATAATACAGCCCGTACTTTCTCTACTGTTGTCTGTCGTGCCAATAATAATGATACCGTCAAAGACAATCAATATGCTCTCCATGAAAACGTTGTCCCAGAAGGCACTAATTCCAACGTTGTTGACCCAAGAGTAGGTATCGTAAATGGCCTCTTAAGTGCAGGCATAACAGATGATGTCACTTTGGCCCAGTGTGAGGATAACAGTGACACTGATCCTACCACTGGCACCACTGACGAAGTAAAATAAGCGTGTAAAAAGGCGATCGCTAATTATTTATAAAGCGATCGCCAACTAGCAAACTCTTCAAATAATTAGGCTCAGCAGAAATAATATTAGAAAATCAAGCTTCTAGTTTCTGAATTAATTCCTCAACTTTTACCTTAATTTCATCTCGAACACGGTGAAAAGTTTCTAAGGGTTGTCCATCGGGATCATCTAATTCCCAGTCTTCAAAAATATCTCTTAAAACCCATTCTTGCGGTAAGTTAACCCCACATCCACATAGGGAGATAACAGCATCATAATTTTCTGCTTGAAAATCACTCAAAGGATCAGAGGTTTGATCAGTAATATTAATACCAATTTCATCCATAACCTCAATAGCTGTGGGATGGACTCGACTCGCTTCTAAACCCGAACTTGTGACTTCAATTTTATCTTTTCCTAGAGTTTTAGCAAACCCTTCTGCCATTTGAGAACGACAGGAATTACGCTTACAAACAAACATTACTTGTTTCATTATTTTTCCCCTAATTTGGCTGCTTTTTCTTGACGTTCACTATAACGATCCGTTAAATAGTCCACCTGCTCTCGCAACAGTAAAGTAAACTTATAAAGTTCTTCCATAACATCAATAACCCGATCACGATAGGCAGAATCTTTCATAGTTCCATCTTCATGAAACTCTTGATAAGCTTTAGGGACTGAGGATTGATTGGGAATAGTAAACATCCGCATCCATCGGCCTAGAATTCTTAGGGTATTTACCGTATTAAAAGATTGAGAACCTCCACTTACTTGCATCACTGCTAAAGTTTTTCCTTGGGTAGGACGAACGGAACCAATATTTAAAGGTATCCAGTCAATTTGATTTTTTAAGATACCTGTAATATTCCCGTGCATTTCTGGAGATGACCAGACTTGTCCTTCTGACCATTGACTAAGTTCTCTTAGTTCTTGAACTTTGGAATGTGACTCCTCTACCTGTCCTCTTAAAGGTAACTCATGAGGATGAAAAAATTTGACTTCCGCCCCCATTTCTTCAATAATTCGGGCTGCTTCTTCGGCTAATAAGCGACTATAAGAACGCTCTCTTAATGACCCGTAAAGAAATAAAATACGGGGAGGATGAGCAAAGTTTTTCATGGAATTTGTCAATGATTTCTAATTCAAGGAATCGATACAACGGGGGTCAAGTAAGGTGGCTTTTTCAGGATTTCTAGGAAACCAAAAAGCTGTTTTCTTACAAAATTCAACTAACATTAACATCACAGGAACTTCGATCAAAACCCCGACTACTGTTGCTAAGGCTGCCCCAGAATTTAAACCAAATAACATCACGGCTGTAGCAATAGCAACCTCGAAATGATTACTGGCACCGATTAAAGCAGCAGGGGCAGCATCTTCGTAGGTTAAGTTTAGTTTTAGTCCCAGAACGTAGGCGATAAAAAAGATAAAGTTAGTTTGAAGAAATAAGGGAACAGCAATCAATAGAATATGCAGGGGATTATTAACGATAAGTTCTCCTTTAAAGGCAAAAAGTAGCACTAAAGTTAATAACAAAGCAGTGATAGCGACAGGACTCAAATAGTTAAGAAACTGTCGTTCAAACCATTCTCTCCCTTTATGTTTGAAAATCCAATATCTACTATAGATACCAGCAGCTAAAGGTAAGCCTACATAAATTAAAACCGATAAAACAATAGTTTGCCAAGGAACCACTAAATTATTGGCGGATAGCAGCCATTTTCCTAATGGTGCATACAGGAATAACATGGCTAATGAGTTAACAGCAACCATGACCAAAGTATGACCTTGATTACTATAGGAAAGATATCCCCACATCAGTACCATTGCTGTACAAGGAGCAATTCCTAATAAAATACACCCGGCAATATAAGAATTGGCCAAGGTTATTTCTGAACCCCTAATGATCTCCGTAGCACTCAATAAAGGCAAAAATAACCAGCCTAAGAAAAACTGAGCAAAAGCCACCATTGTAAAGGGTTTAATCAACCAATTAATTACTAAGGTTAAAACAACTGGTTTTGGTGTTTTCGCTGCTTGTACTGCTTGGGAAAAGTCAATTTTTACCATGATGGGGTACATCATGAAAAACAAGCAGATGGCAATGGGAATTGAAACGTTATAAATACTCATATTGTCTAAAGTTTCTGCTATACCCGGAAAGCTTCTACCCAAGACAATACCAATTACAATACAAATAATGACCCACAGGGTTAGGTACTTCTCAAAAACATTAAGACTTCCCCCTGCTTTGACGGCTTTGGGGTTAACACGGGTTTTCATAGAACATATCAAATAAACTTGATACATAAAAGTTACATCAACTAAACTTGATATGTCAAGTTTTAACCCTTGGTTAAGAATAAGATAGGGTAAGACGAGAATAAACAATGATGAGCATAGAAGCCCTGAAAAGAGTACGTATTATTTTAGTAGAACCAGCAGGTCCCTTAAATGTGGGTTCTGTCGCCAGAGTTATCAAAAATATGGGTTTAAATCAGTTAATTTTAGTTAAACCCCATTGCGATCGCCTGGATGAAGAAGCAAGACGGATGGCAGTTCATGGGGTGGATGTATTAGAAGCAGCGAAAGTGGTGAATAGTATCCCCGAAGCGTTGCAAGGGTGTCATCGTATCATAGGGACCACGGGGCGAGGGGTTGCTTTACCCACTAAGCTAGAAACCCCACGGGAGGCTTTACCCTGGTTATTAAGCGATCGCTTTGATACTGCGTTGATGTTTGGACCTGAAGATCGGGGTTTAAATAACGAAGAACTGAAATATGCGCAACGTTTCCTCTTTATTCCGGCGAATCCTGACTACTGTTCCTTAAATCTTGCTCAAGCGGTTGCTATCTGCTGTTATGAGTTGTATCAAATAGCCCAACAATCGATAAAAGGTGAAACAGATGTATCTTTGGAACCGGCTAAATTTGAGGTATTAGAAGGGTATTATCAACATTTAGAGGACGTTTTACTAAAAATTGGCTATCTTTATCCTCATACAGCTAAAGCCCGTTTAGAGAAGTTTCGTAGACTTTACAGCAAAGCTAATTTAACGAAAGAAGAAGTTGCTTTATTGCGGGGAATTTTGCGTCAAGTTGACTGGGCTTGTCAGATTATACCTTCAAAAAAACAAAAATCTGATTGAACTACCCCATCGCCTTGCGTTGGGGATTCTTTACACGATAAAGTATCGTCTTGGAGCGCGCCATTTGCCCCTCTAGTACCTCCCTCTTTTCAAAGAGATCGGCTTTACTTTTACGGCCAATGTTAGCAGAACCATTAACATCTGAGTTGACTAATTTTTTATTCAAAGTCTGATACAAACCTCTCTTAATTCTCTTCCCAGAAAATTCGTAGGTTTGTGGGTTATCTGCATTATATTCTGGTAGCTTATCTAATTTTAATCCCCTTGAAAAAGGAGGCTTGGAACCTTTTTTTTCGGTGACTTTAATAATTTTTATACTAAACTTTACCTTTTAAATGTTCCAATTCTTCCCTTAATGACAAAGGATTATAACCCAATTGAAACGCTTTTGAACTATCTAAAGAAGTATCAGGCGATCGGGGGGCAGCCATAGTGACATCTTTTTGTAAACAAGGCGTAATTAAATCGTGAGAGAAATCAAAAATGTCTGCCATTAGATGCCCAAATTCATAACGAGAAATTCTCTCTTTTCCCCCTAAATGTAGTATCTCCCCCTCTACTTTTTCTAAAGCTAATAATAAACCTTTTGCTGCTGTTAAACCACTCACAGGGGTGCGATATTCATCTGTAAATAAACTTAGTTCTTTTCCTTCTCGAAATGTTTTTAAAAGAAAGTCAATAAAGCTGGCTGCATGGGGAGAAGGAACCCCAAACATTAAAGGCATTCTACAAATTACAGTCTTAGGATAAATATCTAACATACCTTGTTCTGCTTTCACTTTTTGTTCTCCATAATAACTAATAGGAGAAACTGGATCACTTTCTCTATAGGGTGAAGTTAATCCCTCAAAAACTAAATCAGTTGAGGTAAAAACACAAGGAATGTCGAGATGTGCACATAATTTTGCGATATTCAAAGAAGCATTAACATTAAGTTTATAGGAATCTTCAGGATTATTTTGACAATAATTTGGCTTTGAAGCTGCGGCTAAATGAATAACTGCATCAGGTTTAATTTGACTAAAAATTGCTTGTAATTCAAAAATATTAACAATATTAGCCTTGACAAAATTAACTTTATCTATATTTATTTTATGATGGTAATAAGTGCCGTAAACTTGCCAATTATCTTTAACATATTGACAAACATTATAGCCTAAAAATCCGCTTGCACCGGTAATTAGTAGTTTTTTCATTTTTTGTTATTTAGAATGTAAGAAGACAATTATTTCATCAAAATTAAAGCTTCTATCGAATCAATAATAGTGTCATCTGAGGTTTCTATTTTCTCATTTCTTTCCAATAAAAAAGGATTAATCCCAGCAGCTTTTGCCCCCTGATAATCTTCCTTTTTACTATCACCAATATGCCAAGCATCTTCAGGATTACATTGATGTTTATTTAATGCTTCAATAAAGATATGAGGATGAGGTTTAGCTGTTCCAGTCGTGGAAGAAATAGTAATAGTTTGGAAGAAGTTAGTTAACCCAAAGATATCAAGTACCTCATAAATTCGGCTATCAAAATTTGAGATAATTCCTAACTGTATTCCCTCTTTTTGCCAATGTTGCAGCGCAGGAAATACATCACTATAAATAAACCAAGGATGGGGAGTAGCAAAGTAATCATAAAGTTGCCGAAAAAAGCTGTCAAAATCAGCAAATTTATCCATCACCTCTACTTGCTTATAAGTTTCATAGGCAACCTGATACCACCATTGATATTCTAATTCTGAAACCTCCATCATATCCACCCCAGGAAATGCTAATGGAGGAGCAAGTTTAAACTGTTGAAAAAATGCAGTTTCTAATCTATCAGGAGCACAAGTAACTCCTACTTGTGACGCAAGATAACTATAAACTTGTCCAACAGTTCCCTTAACCCCAAATAATGTACCAACAGCATCGAAAAAAATTACTTTTGGTTGTTTCATAAACCCTCAAATTTTTATGATTTTTAATAACTATTAGGAAAAGAATTCAAGTAATGGTTTGGTTATCCAATTCATTCCTACATTAATTTGATGATTTAAAGTGGGAAAACGATATAAATAAATCAACCTTCTGGCAATGTAACCCAACGAGCCATCTAAATTAAATCCTAACCCTGATAAGGTGGCGTTATCAATACCTAAAGCCATCATTTCTCCTAACGGTTGATAAGCAAAAGGTAATAGAGGTCGATTCGTAATAGAAGCCCAAATATTCCAGGCACAGTAATCAGATTGCTGGAAGGCAGTTTGTGCTGTTGCAGGAATTCGGTTCTCTGATTCATCGTAACAAGCAGCAAGATCACCAATTGCAAAAATTCCAGGATTATCAATAACTTGCAATTCAGATGTTATTTTTAATAGCCCTTGGTCAGTTTTGGGTAAGGGTAAGTCTTTAATCATGTCCACCACCTTAGTTCCCACTGTCCACAAGACTAAATCAACAGGAATGGTATCAATTTTACCTTTATAAGCTAAAGAAATGCTATCAGAAGTTACTTGGGTTATTTCTGTTTCTAAGTCAATAAATACTCGTCTAGATTCTAAAGCATTTTCAGCAATATCTCGATTAAAATCAGGAGATGTACTTAATATTTTCTCCCCTTTTTCTACCAATCTTATCCGCCCGCTCTCTCCTAAACGATCTGCTAATTTACAAGCTAATTCTACCCCACTGTAACCACCACCAACGATAGCAATGCGTATTTTTTCTGCTTCTTTTTCTTCTAGTAATCGTAATCTCTCTTTGATACGATAAACGTCTTCTAATGTGCGAAAAGGAATAGCATAATCTTTAACCCCACTAAAACTATCTAATGGTGTTTTTCCACCCATTGCTAACACTAAGCGATCGTAATGTAAGCTGTGATGATTATCTAATTGTAATTGTTGATTTTCGATATCAATACCTGTTACACACCCTCGATGAAACCGTATGGCTGTCTGTGCTAAAAGTTCCTCATAAGGGGGAGCTATTTCCCATGTTTGCATCTCCTCAGTAATTAATTCATAGAGAAGGGGTGTGAATAAAAAGCGATCGTTTTTATCAATTAAGATGATTTCAGGGGTTTGAGCCGCCTCCCAAGGAAACTGAGTCAGACGTAAAGCTGTATACAGCCCCCCAAACCCTCCCCCGACAACACAGATGCGTAATGGTTGGTCACTCATAAGTTGCATTTATTTTATGGTTCATAATATATCTTAACATTTTATCTCCAATGGAAAAAACAATACTACATTTAAAATTAATATAGAGACATTCGAGGAAATCTACTTACAAAATATTTATGATTAGATTTTATCTTACTGAAAACTAAATATAAGAGGGTGATAATTATCCCAAAAAAAGGGGAATAAGTAACAACTTCATTCCCCCAAAATATTTGCTCTAGATTATCCTAGATCATTCACATTCATCTCAACTAATTAACCATTGTCATTATTATCTTCGTTGGTTTCACGAGGCTGTATAACACCAAAACCACCATGATTTCTCATATAGATCACATTAATTTCATCTGTGTCTTCATTACGGAACATATAGAAATCATGATCTACTAATTCTAGTTGGTGTTTTGCCTCTTCAATAGACATCGGAGGCATAGCAAAATATTTCATGCGGATCACCTCTGGTGGTAACTCAACCTGGCGATCGCCGATCAAATCTTCGTCAACTTCTTTCTCAGGAAGAATCTCAGCAGTCTTGACAGAAGCTTGAGGTTTATGATCGTTAATTTTCTCTTTATACTTACGAAGCTGACGGGCAATTTTATCAGAAACTAAGTCGATACTAGCATATAGATTTTCACTGCCTTCTTGAGCGCGAATGACTGTACCATTGGCATAAACCGTTACCTCGGCTTTATGCTTATCAGTAATACGTGCATTTTTAGCGACAGATAAGTGAACATCGACTTTAGTCGTAAACGTTTGATAATGCTTCACTGCTTTCTCTAGCTTTTGTGTAACATAATCATTAATAGATTCCGTTACATCAATATTATTGCCTTGAATTAAAAGCTTCATACTCAATACTCCATTTCTTGTTTCATGATTGTAGAATTCAAAGAGAAAAATGCTGACGAGATATACTAATCCCTATCATCAGATTAGTGTAATAACAATGGAGTAGGATATCTGGGTTTATTCATAAATTGCTTGACCTCTTTTCAACTATCTTAAAGGGAATTAACTCATGCCTTAAAATTTCCCGAATTAAGATATTCTAATAATAGAAGGTTGAGAGTTTAACACAAGCTTAAATATTCTTAATTCCCCTCCCTACCTATGATCATTTTTTCATGATCTTCGTCTTGAAACCTTCCACCTTAACCATTTATTTGTAGATTAGGGGAAGAAGTGGGGAGAGCAACCTTTTTCTGGTGGCATTTCTTTGGGTCCTTTTCTGCAAGATAAACTCTTTATACCTTTAGCCTAGCACTTTGTATTGTTCTAAACATGGGTCTTTGTTTTCTTTTTATTTTCCTTTGCATCTCTTCATATTTCTTCAAAATTTTGTTTCAAAACTTTATCAATGGTTATGTCCAATGAAACGGTATCTCAACCCAGAAAATGTATCCTACGAAGTTTAGGGATGATTCCCTATGAAGTGGCTTGGGAGATGCAACGATCACTTGTAAAAGAGCGAATGGAAGATCCTGGGCTAGATGACACCCTTTTACTCTTAGAACATCCTGCGGTTTATACTTTAGGAACGGGGGCGGATGACAAATTCATCAAATTTAACCCCAAAACCATTCCTATCAAGGTTTATAGAGTGGAAAGGGGAGGAGAAGTAACCTATCATTGTCCAGGGCAATTAGTAGGTTATCCCATTCTAAATTTACGTTACTATCAACAAGATTTACATTGGTACTTAAGACAACTCGAAGAAGTAATTCTTCAAGTTTTAAACCACTATCAACTGTCAGGGGAAAGAATACCAGGGTTAACAGGAGTTTGGGTAGAAGGATATAAAGTCGCAGCTATTGGCATTAAAGTCAAACGTTGGATTACCATGCACGGATTTTCTCTCAACGTTTGTCCTGATTTAAAAGGATTTAATAGAATTATTCCCTGCGGCATTGAAGATAAACCAGTGGGTAGTTTACGTCAATTTTTACCTGAGATTACCTTAGAGCAAATTCAGCCACAAGTTATCCAAGCATTCGCCCAAGTATTTGAGATAGATATCATCTAGTAGTCATTCCCAGGAACGAGGAATATCATCTGAAATCCTGTTGAATACCATGCGTTAGGATGAGGTAAGCAGAGGAGGCAAAGGAGGCGGGGGAAGATAGATTTACAATAGCAATTTTAACGTTTACTGATGAAGGGAATTTGATATCAGTTATTCATTAAGCTCTAAAAGTTTTTCTAAATCTTGAAAAGTTACTCCATAAGTCAGGGTTGGCTTATCATAACCTTTGAGATTAACTGTATTTTGAGAAAATAGCTGTTCTATCTGTTTTAACTCCACCGAATACAGATAAGTTTCTTCTCCAATGGCCACGTCTAATTTTAATTCTTTGGTGGCTGACTCTAAGCGAAAGGCGGCATTAACCGTATCGCCAATAGCCGTATAATCAGGGTGATCCCCACTGCCTGTATTACCCACCATTGAATATCCTGTATTAATCCCTGCACCAATGGTTAATTCAAAGGGGACAGGATACTGACGACTTAGGGTTTTTGTCATGGTATTGAGATCATTGACAGCTTGGAAAATTTGCAGCACATCCGCTTGAGTCACTTCATTTTCACCATGAAACCAAATGGCCATCACCGCATCCCCAATATATTTATCCACCCAACTTCCTGCGCTACGAATTATTTCCCCTGCTTGACGAAACCAATTACCAATCAAAGACGATAAAATCTTCTCGTCTAATTGTCTGGTTAAAATTGTAAAATTACGCATATCCACCACCATCACCGAGGTGAGACGACGTTCATGCAACACCATCGTGTCGCGATCAAACGAGTTATAAGTGGGAAGAGTCCCAAACTCACGGGGGGGACAGTAAAATTCGACATTGGTTTTTCCAAACGTAACTTGATCGCCGTTTTTTAAAGAAGCCGGAATACCTACACGGCGGCCATTAACAAAACTGCCATTGCGACTACCTAAATCAATCAACAAAAAACCACCGGTTTCTGTTGATTGCAAAATAGCATGGTTACGAGAAATACAATGATCCCCAATGGCAAAATCGTTTTCTCTTCCCCGTCCAATTGTCCAATAATTCCTACCCACTAAAGGGAAATAGCGTTTACCTTTAGCAGTATCTAATAATAAATGGGGTGTTTTTCCGAGATTTTCCACAGATGTCTCAGGGGTGACAGCATGACAACAATCCAGGACTTAATGCCTATTACATTTTACCAAAAATAACACGGGAGCATGAAAGCCATTATCTTTTAAGCAATGGATGAAATGCGACTCGATTGGTTTTAACCCAGGGAGTCTCAAAAACGGATATTTAACAATTGACAATTGATTGCTGATCAGTTCTTTATTTCTTAAGCAAAGGAAGCAGCAACCCAAAATAAACTATCTACTAAAATTGTACTCAATACAGCCCCCGCTAATGCCCACCAATGTCCCTTGGATTTCTGCATCGCCCATAAGCCAACCCCCAGAAGTACATTGACCAAAACAACCGCCCAACTCGTTCCCCAAGGGGTTTGTACTTGTTCTAAGGCCGAGTGAAAAATAGGGGTGGCTAAACTCGGATCAACTTGCATCAGTTGTCGCCAATGGGGAATTAATCCTGTGATATAAAAGTAAGCATCGGTAATGGCAGTCCCCAAAAGTGATCCCACATAAAAGAAATTACCCACTTGTCCCCACTTTTTCCATAAACACCATAAGGCGATGGGGACTCCTATGGATTCAATGGGCAGATGAATCAAGGGTTCCCAACGAAACCATCCCCAATAAATGGCACCGGCTAACCAACTCCAACTAAATCCGAACAGCAAATCTCCCCATAAATGAGTCTTTGGCCGCTTCATCAGATAAAAAGCCAACCATAACCATACCCCTGTCATTAATAGGCTAATTTCAGGGCAAAAGCGCACTAATGGGGCTTCGATAAACACCGGCACTGAAACTAAAAACCCCGATGCCAAAAAAGTCAACCAATTTTGGACTGTTTGTGCATTAACACTGTTTTGCCCCGCAGATACTGTATCTGAGGAGCTTAAAGCATTGCTGGAGACGGTGGAAGGAGAGGAAATCAACGTTTTGTTAACCTTTGTTTACTTTATGAGTTTTTTGTTACCTTACTTAACTTATCGCAAAACTTCTTCTTCTGCTATATCCCCTGGGGGGGGATACCATTTATAATAGCGAACTCTTTTGGTTTAGTCAATAGACGCTAAAATGGGGATAAGGCTATTTTTTACAGCATTCAACAACCCTAACTTACTTAGTTTCACTACGTTGAAGGCGCGGGATTGCTACTCCCAAAAGTGCGACGTAAGAGTTGAATAGCCCATAGAGCCTAATTTTGGAACACACTCTCAAATACTTGTCTAGTTTGAGTTATCTGTAAGTTTGTTTGGGCAAACG
>JASJEA010000172.1 GCA_030064935.1 Crocosphaera sp.
GAAAAAGTTAAGATGAAACGTCGATATTTTGTCCTGTCTTCAGTTAGTTTCGGGTTGGTCATAGGGTGTACTTCCTTACAAACTAAAGATTCCCCTCAACCATCAGTGGAACTATCCACCAATTCCGTACCGCCTGCTATTGCCAATATCACAGAGCCGATTTTTACGGAAAATGGAGTTGCCATTCGAGGTGCTGACCCAGTTGCGTATTTTGAAGTAGGTGAACCTCTCCAAGGAAATCAACAATTTACTCACAACTGGATGGGTGTGAATTGGTGGTTTTCCAGTGCCCAAAATCGCGATTTGTTTGCAGCTTCCCCAGAGCAATATGCCCCCCAGTATGGCGGTTTCTGTGCTTTTGCTGTTGCCAATGGATACACAGCTCCTATCGTTCCAGAAGCCTGGAGTATTGTCGAAGGGAGGCTATATCTCAATTTCAGTTTAAGGGTTCGCTCTCGATGGGAACGGGATATTCCAGGCAATATTGCCCGCGCCAATAAAAACTGGCCTGGTGCTGCTGCTAACTTTCGGGGGTGAAGCTCTAGTTGTTTGGTTAAGCTGTGCCACAGCTTAACCAGATATACTACTTTTTGTCAACTTGCGTATCTGGTTAACATCCATATCATCTGATTACCCATTATAGTCCATAACACACTCGAAAACTATTCGCACTGTTCCACAAATAGCTGAAGGCTCTTGGCCACCCTCAGAAATCTACCTAATTTAATTAGTAATTCTCTACATATATATTTGCAGTATATTTCAATCATAATGTGGAAACCTTAAATCTACTTAAAAATCCCACTCGGTAGTACAGATGAGACTATTTTCAGTCAATCAAATCTACTTGACTTTTTCATGCTTACCTAGACTCAGCGCTAAAAATAATATCGGAATCTATTTCCTTCTCCTAGCCGTGACTCTAATCACCAGAATTACCCATCTATTTCACCATTTGGAGGCACAATTGCTCACTAATACAATACTTGCTGACTCACTTCACACACCCCGAAAAATCACCTGAATTGACTTACTTTTGTCACCACCAGAGGCAGAAAAAAGGGAGATGATAAAAGCATAGAGTTCAAACAAAGGAGTAAAAAACCATGAAAAACCAAATCATTGCATCTATCGCTGCTATCCCTTTCGCTCTAGGTACTTTATTTGCTGGTACTGGTACGGCTGTTGCTGCTGCTTTAATTGGTGAATTTCAATTTTCTGGTCAAGGTGTGGCTGAATTGACACTTGATGAACTGAATTTCAATCCAAATCCAAGTAGCCTTTTTCTTAGTCCCATTACTGCAACAGGTAGCTTTGAGCAATTGGCTAGTACACCCACAACTATCCAAGGACCTGTAGAATTTGATACCTTATTACAACCTAACGAATTTATAGATTTTGGTAATGGTAACGTATTCAATCTTGAAAGTGCTGAAATAGGACAAGTGATGCAGAGTGGAGACAATGTTTCCTTAGATATAATCTTAGAGGGAATATTTGAGAGTGCAGATGGCGATGAAAGTCAGGGTGCAGGTAACATAACACTTCAATTTAACGATACAACAGCAAGCGCAGTCTCACAACAGCTTGAAAATGGTGAGGAACTTATGGCTCAATTCTCAGGTGCTTTGTTCTCCAAGACAGAAAAAGTCCCCGAACCCACTACATTATTCGGTCTAGGTGTAGTTGCTGCAGGTTTAGTAGTTACTCGTCGTCAAGGTAAGAAGGTTTCCTAATATGATGTGCGAAGGTTCTGGAGGGCAGCGATACTGCGTTCCGCAAGGCGGAAGCGAACGCCTCAAAACTCAATATCCTCTACATATTCTAAGTCCTCAAAATCAGGTTCACTTATCCTCGCCTTTATCCCACATTCCACAACTTTCGATATTCATGGGGCAGCCATTTCGGCCATTCAATCTTATCATCTTTAGCTGCCAAAACTAACCACAAAATACCACCTTTAGCCCGTGCCAAACACCGTGTTAACGATACATAAATCATGTGTTGTTCCTGTTGCCTTTCTTCTCTAGATTGCTTTTCAAATTTTATAGGCATATTCTCAGGATAAATAATATGCCCTTCACCACCTTTTCCACATCGTGCCGAAGTCGGCTTTTCTTTACTGCCACTGCCCAACCGCCACCCCGGCACATTTTCAGTTCGCTTCGCACCAACTTCGACACAGAACTCCGCAAGCTCCGCTCTGTGTGACGAAGTGGGTATGAAAATGTGCTTCAACTTTGAAGTCATAAAACCTTTGCACAGCAAGACTTTCACTTCGCTTATTGCCCCTGGTTACAGGAACCTTGTGCGACCCGTTCCCGGTCAAGGGTCTGGGATAATTCCCAAAAACGTAACCGGGGCATGGCTCTCAGCCCTTCGTATCGGCTGAACCTAGACAACTTATTAACCATGTAGGTGAAAGTCCTACCCCACTGATGCTTGTGGTGAAAGCCTAGCCCCCAAGGTCGAGATTGGTCATCAACCCTTGAAGCGGGGATAAATGGCGATATCTAAAAGCCCAAATTTGGAAACTCGTCTAGCAGGTGTCCATGGGTAGCCCTGAGCAAAGAAGTGTAACTGTCGTCATGTAAAACCAGTGAAATCAGACTGATACACTGGAACCAAAAAGGTGATAGTCCAATAAGGAAATAGATGATAAGGTTAATCTATTTAAGCATTCCTGGACTCGGCAGAGAGAGAGCTTCACCCTAAAGACACAATCAATGGTTAATAGGAACGGGATAACCCCTGCATTTCTCTCAGCCTGGTCGATAGCTGAGTAGTCAACCAAGACGAAACATCTACATCCACAAGTAGGAAATGTAACGGGAAGGATGGTGTCAAAAGCCAACGCTTCTCTGTAATAGAGAGGATAAGCTGACGGACACCCGATAAGACAGATGATAGAGGAGTAATTAGTAATGAATAAGGCTAAAGCCCTGAAACCAAAACTCAATTCTATGCAAAGGGTTTCAGAGGATAGTATGGACTCGCACACTGAAACTACCAAATCCAGGGAAAACTCCACATTAACTTGGCAGGAGATTAACTCGAAGGAAGTGGAAAAGCGAGTATTCAAGTTGCAAAAACGCATCTATCAAGCCTCTTGTCGTGGTAATGTCAAAACGCTTCGAGGACTCCAGAAAGTATTGATTAAGTCTTGGTCGGCCAAATGTCTTGCTGTGCGAAGGGTAACGCAAGAAAATAAAGGAAAGAAAACTGCTGGAGTAGACGGGGTGAAATCGCTCACTCCATCTCAAAGGCTAAATCTAGTCAAAAAGTTGCAACCCAGCACCAAAGTTAAAACCACTCGAAGGGTTTGGATACCCAAACCAGGAAAGGACGAAAAACGACCTCTAGGTATTCCAACCATGTACGACCGGGCTTTACAACCACTGGTCAAAATGGCCTTAGAGCCAAAATGGGAAGCCCTCTTTGAACCTAACTCTTATGGGTTTCGACCAGGACGTTCGTGCCATGATGCTATTGAAGCAATCAAAAATGCAATTACACAGAAAGCCAAATATGTGCTGGATGCCGATATTGCTAAATGCTTTGACCGCATCAACCATCAACAACTTCTGAGAAAATTAAATACTTATCCAGCCCTTCGGAGACTTGTCCGAGCTTGGTTAAAAGCTGGTGTTATGGATAAGGAAGAGTTGTTTTCAACTGAAGCCGGAACCCCCCAGGGCGGGGTCATTTCCCCATTATTAGCTAATATTGCTTTGCATGGTATGGAGCAAAGGTTAGAAGAATATGCAGAAACATTGCCAGGGGGAAAAAGAGCCAATAAAAAAGCTCTTACTCTCGTTAGGTATGCTGACGACTTAGTGGTAATCCACGAACGCCTTTCTACTGTTCTTGAATGTCAGGCAATACTTTCTGAATGGCTTTTGCACTCTGGGTTAGAAATGAAGCCGGAAAAGACTAAAATTGTACACACTCTTGAATCACATGACGAACAAAGACCAGGATTTGACTTTCTAGGTTTTCACATTCGTCAATACAAAGTGGGTAAATATAAGTCAGGATGCAATGGACATCGAAAACGGCTCGGCTTCAAGACGATAGTCAAGCCTAGTGAGGCTAAAATTCAGGCACATTATCAACATCTTGCTGACATTATTGATAATCACAAAGCAGTAAGTCAAGCTGCTGTTATCAAACGCCTCAACCCTGTTATTCGGGGTTGGGCGAATTATTATTCATCACAATGTAGCAAGAGGGTATTTACTAAGTTAGATCACCTATTGTACCTGAAACTAGCACGATGGGCTAAACGTCGTCATCCTAATAAAAACGGACATTGGATTACGGACAAATATTGGCACACACATGGAGATAACAACTGGATATTCTCCACTACCGATGGGTTAAGACTGATAGAACACGCCAAAACACCCATCATCCGTCATACAAAGGTTAAAGGTACTGCCTCGCCAATGGATGGCAACTTAATTTACTGGAGTTCTCGTATGGGTAAACATCCAGAATTACCCAAGTTAAATGCCTTGCTATTAAAAAAGCAAAAAGGCAAATGTCCCCACTGTGGACTAACTTTTCAAGATGGAGATGTCATAGAGAAAGACCATATCATTCCACGGTCTATTGGCGGTTTGAATGAGTACAAAACTTTCAACTTCTCCATCGACATTGCCATGACGAAAAGACTCGCCATGATGGCACTCAAGGTAACAAATCTGGCTGTAATAGAGCCGAACCAAAACCACTTCCTAAATTCGTGACTGATTGTCCATGGATAGATGGAATGTTGGTGACGAGGTGTATTTGACAAATACTGTCTTGTTGAGGAGCCGGATGAAGGGAAACTTTCACGTCCGGTTTTGTAGCCGAGTCAGAGAGGTGACTCTCTGGCTTAGGTTAACCGATCTACACCTAAACAAGTGCTACCGAATATGCTTGATATAATTATTTCGGCTCAAGTTAGCTACTGGAGTGTATCACAAGCGAGTTGGCACTTAATTACAGCAACTCTTGTTTGAGTCAGAATAGCTAAAAGCTTTAGAACACAAGTTAAAAGGAGGTCATTTAATTCCTTAGCGTACAATTTTCCCGATTTGGGTGCGACACGAGGACGCACGAAGGGCTGGAAGCCCCGAAAGATAAAGCTTCCATCAGATGAGTGAGGAGCCATCTCCTCCAGCTTAATGTCCAAAGCTGTTCCTAATATCCCCATGCATTGTTGGTAACGATAGTGTGTGAAGCGGGAAATAAAGCCCAAGGAAGCATTTAGCCTAAAATGTAACCGGGCCAAGGAAAGATTGGATGGGTGAATGTAAATGAACCCTTGATGAGGCATCGTTAGAATTGGTCATCGAAAAGGCTGATACGGTGATATGAGTAAATGCACTGAATGCCCCGAAACCATTCAGTAAAGGTTCAACTCCCCAATTTGGTTGAACTGGGACATCAATACTCCGGTGTAGAGAGGGCACCCAAGCCAATTGAATCTCATCCGTGCGTAACGTGATAACCCCTATGAAGTCTGGGGATGAACACATTCCCAGTAAGCAACTCGCAAGGGAAGCCCAAATCTTCAGAGGGTATAGGATGCTTCCAGAAGCTAATGCCACTATACCGAAAGGTAAGGGGAATCCATAACCCAGTGGATAAGGTATTTACCTAACCTGAAAGGGTGCTAACGGGAAGCAGGTGAGTCTCTCAAAAGAACGTTGTAATAATTTTTAACCAAGGTACAAGTTAGATGCAGGCAACTGTAAACGGAACCAAGGGACAAACTGATTGGAATTGTGTCAATTGGCGCAAAGCCAACCGAGTTGTTCGGAATTTGAGACAGCGAATCTTTAGAGCCAAAACTGAGGGCAACTTAAAAAAGGTTCGCTCGCTCCAAAAATTAATCAGGACTTACGCAAGGACACTATATATAGTGTTAAGCGTTCAGACTCTCTCTATATTAGCACTGCTTACTAGGTTCCTGTGAGCGATCGCCTGAACTCCAAAATATAACTAATAGATATCTCCGAAAAAGAATCTGAAACCCCTGTGTATAGGTAAAAATCTAATTTCTAGAGATGTTGAATGGAATATTCACTAACATAGTTGATTTTCCTCATGTAGGTGTTGCTAAGTGTAAATAAATTTTTTTTGCTAAAATACTCTAATTATGAGAAAATTATATTAATTAATTTTAGCTGAATATATGAATTTTAACTATATTGCTCCCATACCAATATTTACTCAATTCTCATACAAATTATACGATCACGCTCTTGAGCAAATCACCTAGAAAATATTAGCCATGATAGGATAAATCGTTATTGAAAAGTCGAAATTTTTGATCCTCAGGAATTAGGTCGAAATATTAAAGAAAAAATTGTCACTAATACAGAAGGTTATTTAATCTTTGATGATACAGTCCTCAACAAGGAACATAGTAATAAAATTGAGTTAGTCAGGAGACACTACAGTGGTATCGGTGCATCAGGTAGTTTGCTTACGCAAGGCTGCGCCAACGTGGTATAGGGATAGTAAATTGTATATATTTCCATCCAAAAACCGAACAATTTTGGCTCATAGATTATCGAATTTATGACCCAGACACTGATAAAAAAACGCGAGGGCCGATCATGTATAAAAAATGATTTTATGTTTGGTAAATCAGAAAAAAATACCATTTAAAACTGTGTTAATGGAGAGTTGGTATCCAAGCCAAAGGTGAATGGGATTGATAGATAATATGGAAAAAATTTCTTACTGTCCCTTAAAAATAAATCGCCTAGTAGATGATACTGGTGGGGTAGAAAAATACCAAAAAATAGGAGAATTAAGTGGGAATGAATCCGAAAAAATATCAGGTAAAATAATTAAAATTAAAGGAATGCCTTTGGGATAAGAAAGTTAAGCTCCATACGGGCAACTGTTTCTACCAACAGGACAGAATATATTGTAACTAACGACTTAGGTCAATCTTCGCATTTATGCTGTAGATATGAAGTCTCAGACTAGATGGAAGATAGAAGAGTTTCACGCCAGAATCAAGCAATTAACAGGCATATAATTTTGTCAATGTCGTCTCAGAGAAATTCAAAAAAATCACATAGCTTGTGCCATGTTAGTCTGGAATTTTTTAAAAAGATTAGCAGTGAAAACAGGAAAGACTATCTATCAAGTCAAACATGAATTACTCTCAGATTATCTGCTCCAAGAACTGAAGAGGCCGACAATAAAATTCCGAGCTATTTTGACTTTATAGGTGTTTTTACTCTTGTTTGAAAAATGCCCAAAATCTTGAGGCGATCGCACTTGATTTTTTAAGCGATATAGCTGCCGCACTTGCGGGAGCCAACGCCTAAATTGGTAAACGCTATATATAGTGTCTTTGCGTAAGTCCTGATCATATAACCGGATTCTATATAAGAGGCAGCTCCTCTGCAAGAGGCAGCTCCTCTGCAAGAGGCAGCGGCTCTGTCAAGAGCGGGAAACCTCGCCATCCCATCCTAAGGTCATGCTCCGCTTTCCGACCGCTTTTTCTCCTTGCTCATGAGAGGCTTTAAACCTTTATTTCTCGGTAAGTCTTAAGAAATATCCAATAGAAATCTCCAATAATAAAAACAGGAAATCAATTATCCCATTCTTATTAGACATAGGCGTGAAAAAGATATAGACTTTTTGCATCTAGTAGGGAACACTTAACACTTAACACTTAACAGGTAATATATTTTTAGGAAAAAGGTACGAAAAATAATTTTGTGAGGAATTTTTACAACTATATATCATGCTAAATAAAGGGCAATTTTATTTTTTGGAGATGTCTATTCATCAATTTTTTCCCCTACTCCCTACTCCCTATTCCCTATTCCCTATTCCCTACTCCCTATTCATACGAATTTCTCGCCATAATTGTCGATACTGTTCAATTGCACTATTTGTTAATGGGTAAAGAAAGTCACTTTTTTTAATAATTTCCTGTGGAGGTAATAGTAAGGGATTATTTTTGATTTCCGAAGTCAATTCATTTGGATTAATCCCTGGTAGAATAGGAGAAGTAATCTGGGTTAATAGTGACATTTGTTCTGCTATCTGGGGTTGCCAACAAAAATCAATCCATTTTTCTGTTAAAGAAGTCTCACCAGTAGCAGCAGGTTTAACCCATAAATTAGCCCATAAAGCTGTTCCTGACTGAGGCACTACAGCAGCAATTTCTTTGCGTTTTTTGACTAATGGTAAAATATCATTAGACCAACCAACTGCTAACCAAGTATCTCCAATAATTAATGATTGTAAATAATTCTCGGAACTATAGAATTTAACTTGTTGATTTAGTTTTACCAGTTCCGATTTTAAATTTTCCACCTCATCAATATTTTTAGTATTGTACGACTTACCTAATTTTTTCAGAGTTAAACCAATAATTTCTCTAGCTTGATTGAGCAAAGAAATATTACCCTTCAATTCTGGTCGCCATAGGTCGCTCCAGTCTTTAGGTTCCCATCCCAAAGTTTTAAACTTATCAACTCGATAAGCAATTAAAGTTGTACCCCACTGATAAGGTGCTGCCCAAACTTTACCTTGGGTATCAACATAACCTTGATTATTTCGTTTGACTAATTCTTGCCATTTTTCTGGCAATTTCTTCCACCTTGGTAAAGATTCAGAATTAAGAGGTTGAATTAATTCTTGTTTAATTGCATTTGCTAACCAATAATCTCCTAAAGTAACCAGATTAGCAATATCTATATTTTTTGTTTCGTTTGTAGAGAATTTCTGTTTTTCTAACAAAAGTATTCTCTGCCAACTTTGCAGCAGAGAAAATAATTCAATTAAGCTTTCTTGAGGTTGAAAACTTAATTTACGGGGAGATGTTAATTCCCCTCGAAATTTTGACACCATTTGAGCAGGAATAGTGTTTTTTAATAGTTGGATTTTTAAATCTGCTTGTGTTTCACATCCTGACAAAAATTCAGCCAAACTTATTGCTGTTGCTCCGATTAAAAAATTCCGTCGCTTCACCTTTTCTAATTATTTAAAATACGTTTTTCTAGATATTGACCAATCATTTTTTGTTCGCCAGCACGGGAAATAATCGTTTGTCGTGTCCGGTATTTATGGCCTATTTGTTTAATTTCTTCCTCAAATACAGACCCATTGTACTCCGTTCTGAGACATAATGTGTTAGGGTCAGATAGGTGATACTTAGCTATAATCGGTTTAGTTGTGGCAAAACCGCGATCGCGATACAAAATTGAACCTTTGACCCCGAATACTGTTGAACCTTCAGAATGTTTCTTTCCTAATACAGAATCTTGACTAACCCAACTGACATGAGAACCACAAATCATTACTGTTTCAGGATTATCTAACTTATGGAGTTGAGCTAATTCAATAAGTTCTGGACTTCCTTGCTCTAAAAATTTGATTGTTAAATGACTAACTATTTCTTGAGTATCCCCTTCAGGTAGAGTGTAGTAACGTCTTTCCGAATGCCATTGACCTTCAGAGCGTTGAAAATATTCAGTAATTCTTAATTCTACAACTTCTTCTAATATTTGTGGGGTATTATTTACATCTAATTGCATTTTATTTTATCCTCTGGGTTTAAATACCAAACTTACTTGATATTGTCAAGTTTTTTGTCTAATTTGTTACTATTATTAATATATACTGTTTTTCTTAAGAGTGTCAGGACAAATATCCTAAGTAGGTAGTAGATCGACACATCTAATAAATGGTGGGGACAAGCTCTAAGACAGACTGGAAGCCAAATTTGTAGGGTGCGTATTTACGGCTAAAATTTAGACTGCGGGTGGCATTTAACAATCCGTCTTCATTAATTGATAATGGATAATGAATAATGGATAATTACAAGAAGGTTAAAACCTATCCCTGAGAAGGAACTCCTAAAAAGCTTGTGGTCCGGGTGGGGAGTGTGGGACCCACCCCTAACCCCTCCGGTGGAGGGGAAGTGTGGGGGGTGTGGGGAGTAAGAATCTTGTCTACAGTTCTCAAAAAAATGTATTTTTCAATACACTCTTTTCTGAAAAAAGCCTCTCCCAGACTTTTCCATAATTTGTCTATTTTGTCAAGCTTTATGTTAAGAAAGATGTTTATAAAGCATAGGGTTAAAACCGAGAGAATTGAATATAAGGAAATCTCCTAGCACTTTTTTTGATTGAAATAGAAGGCTTTAAACCGGATTGATTAATTATGAATTATCAATTATCCATTAGACATAGGCGTGAAAAAGATATAGATTTTTTGCATCTAGTAGGGAACACTTAACACTTAACACTTAACAGGTAATATATTTTTAGGAAAAAGGTACGAAAAATAATTTTGTGAG
>JASJEA010000173.1 GCA_030064935.1 Crocosphaera sp.
CGTTAATGATAGCTTTAGTGGGGCAGAGTGTAAGGCTGCCTGGAGGTTCGAGTCTGTTGGCTTGTCCGATAGACTTAGGGCTACAGAAAGCCCACGCTATAGCGACAGCTTAGCGTTGGGAACCTTACGAGTATCTAAACTGCTAAGGTTCATCAATTTCACTACAGACTTCATAAAAATCTGTCCGAGGGGGCTTAACAAATAAGGGGGTCATTTCTTCAATTATTTGTGTATAAACCTCACTTTGATTCGCTTCCATATCCTCAATTTTCTCCCACATAATAATAGCAATTCCTTCATCGGTGCCAGGTTTTTGTAATAAAAATGCACCTTTAAACCCTTCTTTATAGGTAGAAACAGCTTTTTCGTATAGTCTTTGTGCTTCTGAAAATTTTCCTGGTTTAAACTCTCCCACAGCAACATAAGCATATTTATGCTTGAGAAAATCTAGAAATTCTGCTGACATCACTTATACTCCAAAATACCTATTAACTATATAACCTAGTTCGTTAATATCGCGAAATCCTTTAACTCTTTCTTAATTAATGTACAAAATTAAGTAAAAAAGACGCATATTTGCGTCTTTTAAAGCTTAAGTCAAGAATAATTAATAATTATTCATCTTAACGTCTTCTTCTAACACGACGTGAACCGCTGCCACTGCTGCCAAATCCCGATCGCCGTCGCACATTAGAGCGAGAATTGCCACTATTTTTCAGATTACTCGATCCAAAACCTGAACCACTAGACTTACTAGAGTTAGGGGATTGTTTTCTCACAGAGTTATTAGAAGAAGAGGAAGAACGATTCAGATTACCTGTCGTCCGTAATGTTTGACGATTTTTAACCGCCGGTGGTGGAGCGTTATATTTAGTTTGATAGCGTTGACTGGCTTGGGTATAGGTATTGCCATAGCTACCATAACCAGTCATCACTCCTCCGGGTTGATAGACAGGAGGGAAATAATATTGTGGTCTAAATAATAAACTGCCCAAGGCTTGACCAGCTAATGCACCAGCAAAGGGGGCCCAAAAATTAGACTCACGACGAACTACAACGGTTTGAGGTTGTCCAGTTTGGGGATTGGTTTGGGTTTCAGTGACCGTATGGACATATTCTATTTTGAAATCTTCTGTCAGGTGCATCACCGCTTCATCTCCAGTCACCTCTAAATAAGTGCCTTCCCCTTGTTCAATTGCTTCGGGGGTGAGTCTGGCCATTTGTAAGTTTTGGGTGCGATAAGTTGGGGGAGTTCCTGGAGGGGTATTGAGAAGCATCAGGGTATAAGTACCATCGGCATCATCATATTCCGCTTGTTGCACCGGATAACGTCCTTCTTTGACTTGGTTGGGAGGGGTTACCCTAGCACTATTATTGGAGGGGGATGATTGAGTCGAGGTGTTTGGAGAACTACAAGCAACAGTTGTCCAACAGAGGGTTAAGGAGAGCAAAATAGCTAGAAATTTACGCATCATGTTTTAAAGAGGGATCAGTTCAGAAAAGTTAAGTAAGAGTTGATCATTGGTCAATTCGTCTCCAAACTGGGCCGGAGAATAGTGAATTTGGATCGCTTCTAAACGCTGTTGATAATGAAGGTTAATTAACGCTTTTAAACCATATTCTAACGCTTCTGCTTCAGCTAGGTTGGTTTCTAAGTCTGGTTCTTCTCCTTTAAAGGCTACAGTGATCATAACCACTAGATTACGAGTCACGGGTAAGGAAAGTGGACTATCCTCATGATCCTCTGATGAGGAGACTTCACTCAAATATCGTTGCGCTGAGTCTGTGAACAGTTCGCTAAAAAAGTCGCCGGCTTCTCCTTCATCCCAGAAGAAATCGCCCTCATTGCCAGCAGATTGCCAGTAAAAGCTCATCTGGAGAAGATTTTGACAAATTTGAACTAAACCTTCCCCAATGACCTCTAGATCCCCTTCTGCGTCCATAGCGTTTCTGGCTGCACTGTTAAGAACACCCAATAAAGGGGCAATATCATCTCCAGCAAGGTGAAGAAAAAGACGACAAACCACAAAACGGGTTTTTCCACTCATTCGGTTGAGGCGATCGCGCCAAGCACTCATAAGATTATTTTTAAGATCCTTTTCGTTGATAAACTTCAGATTATCATTGTTTGTTATCAAACAGAAATGATAGATTGGATCTAGGTTTATGATGTCTCTTGTTGGATTTTGGTTTTGAAGGGACTATCGCCGAGGAAATTAAATTATGTCACAAGAAAACACATCTCCCATATCTTCTAATATGTCTAATGATTCTGATCCCCTAAACAATCAATTATCTCAAGAAAAACTTATTATTGCCCTGGAAACAACCATTACGAAACTCGATCTAATTGTTAATCATCTCAGTGAAAAACAAATAGAAGTGTTACCAAGTCAAGAAGCTTTAGAAACATTAATCAATAGTACAGAAACAATTGCTAATTCTTTAGAATCTCAATCTGAGGTATCTACATCAATAACTACGGAAACACCAGTTTTAGAAGAAACGGAGGAATGGGAGCCAAGTTTAGAAATCAGTGAAGACACACCGGCCATTGAAAAGGAAGAAAAAACCGAAAGGATTGAAAAGCAGGAAGATTTAGAAACCGTAAAATCTGGACTTGATTCTGGACCTAGATGGGGCATAATTGGGGGAGTGAGTATTCTTGTTATTGGTGTTTTATCAGCCTCATTTTTCTTTTTTAAACCTTCACTACCTGATTTTGAAATACCTCAAATCACCTTAGAATCACCGCCATCTGAAATTGTCGAAACACCCCTTGAATTAGAAGTTCCTGAGTTACCTCAACCGATCAAAAATATTCCTGCCCCTCAACCTAAATTAACCCCAGAACAAAGTTTAATTGCTGCTATTCAAAAGGAAGTAACGGCATTAACTCATGAATATTCTGACGACTTAATTGGAACAATTGAGGCGAATTTTGTAAGGAGTCGTTTGATTGTTACCATAGGAAAACAATGGGATAGTTTATCTGAACAGGAACAAGATAATTTGGCCACTAATATCTTCGAGCGTGCGAAAAGCTTAGACTTTTCTAAACTAGAATTGATAGATGCGACAGGAGAAACAATTGCTCGTAGTCCAGTGGTGGGCAACGATGTTATCATTCTAAAAAGACACTCTGATACTAGAAGTTATTCACTACGTTTCGGCAGTGTTGCATAGAATTTAACAAAATTGTTAAAAGAAGTACCCACCTAAAAATACTATCAAAAAAGCTATATTTTAGGTGGGAAGGAATATTCACCATTTTTATCTAAAGCTATGCCAGATTCAATTATGTATCAAGAGGATGGTTTTATTGTCCTCGAACCCGATAAAACCGAACAAATCTTAACCTCTGAGGAGTTATTAGAAAAGCTAACAAATATTCTCTCAACTCGTCAGAATGATTTACCTAGAGAATTACAAAAATTTACCACAGTTGAAACCCAAGCCCAATATTTAATGGAGAATTTCTGCGATCTTGATATGGGAGCGGATAGTTATTTACAATGGTATGTAATTCGTCTAGAAAAATAACATCAATCAATAAGGCTAATCAGAATGTAGAATGCGCGAATTTCCAACCCCTCAAGTTGGAGCATTGAAACAAGGAAAATTATTTTTCTCTTGGTCGATTGGATATGGCGAGGAAACCTCGCCATGCCTCGATCGCTTTTCATCCCCTTGAAAGAGGAGGCTTGGAACCCTTTTTTTCGGTCAATCAAACAAGGGTAACTGTTGAAATATTTTTAGAGGATTTTTCAAGTTATCTGAATTGTGTTATTTTATTTATTTTCTCGTCTATACCAAGCACGAACTAACTTTAGTTCATTATAACTATAATCGTCTCCTAAATGATTTTTTAAGGGGGTTAATGCACCATCTCCAATGGCTTGAATACATTTAATAATAGCTGCTTTTTTTTCTTCTGAAATAAATTGATCGATATTAATCGGTTGATTCATTTCTATAAGTTCAGAAATATGAGTAAAAATAGTCGATTCTTTCAAGTTTCTTCGCTCTGCAATTTCAGCAATACTTAACCCTTGTTGATACAATTGTAAGGTAATCATATTACTAGAAGTGGGTAAAGCAGTGGGTAAACTTTGCTGTTGACAAAATTCTCTAATAACTGATACAAAAACATCACCATATTGTTGTGCTTTATAAGCGGTTACTCCAGAAACTTTTTTAAATGAGTCTATGCTTTGGGGTTTAATTTGTGCCATTAATCGTAAACTAGAATCGGCAAAAACTACATAGGGAGCAATCTGATTTTGATCTGCTAAATGTTTGCGTAACTGTCTTAATTTATCCAATAATAAATCACTTTCTGCTTTGCGAGGATTATAATCATTTAATACTTTTGAGGTTAAGGATTCTGTGACAGCAATTTCTACTTTTCGCTCGTTTCTAAATATTTCCCAACTATACTTATTCAACTTCAGAATAGGAAAACCATCAGTGGTTTCATTAACAAAACCTTGATGTATTAAAGATCGTCCTAACATCTTCCATTCCTCCACACTTCTCTCTTTTCCAATACCATAAGTTGAGAGTAAATGATGTCCATATCGTTCAACTTTTTTCTTTTTGGAGCCTCTTAGAACATCAATAATATGACTCATGCCAAATCTTTCTTGACAACGAGCAACACAGGATAAGAATTTTTGTGCTTCAATGGTCCAATCTTCGATAGGTTTCGGATTTTTACAATTATCGCAGTTATCACAATTTCCTTTAAATTGTTGTCCAAAATATCTTAAAATAATGCTTCTTCTACAGTCATTTCCTTCTGCATAATCTACCACTTGTCGTAACTGTTGACGGGCGACTCTTTTCTCATTTTCATTAGTTGTTTGATCAATTAAATATTCAACGCGTTTTAAATCACCAAAGCTTAAAAACAAAATACAATTAGCTGATTCTCCATCCCTTCCTGCACGGCCTGATTCTTGATAGTAACTCTCTAAATTTTTCGGTAAATCATAATGAATAACAAAGCGAACATCTGGTTTATTAATTCCCATCCCAAAAGCAACAGTTGCTACAATAATCCTTGCATCATCCCGAATAAAACGAGTTTGATTGATAGCTCTTTCATCATCGTACATACCCGCATGATAGGGTAAAGCATCAATACCATCCTGTTGTAGTCGTAAAGCGGTAGTTTCTACATTTTTACGACTTAAACAATAAATAATTCCTGAACCTTCTTGAGTCCGCACATAATTTAATAATTGTGTATAACTTCGTCGTGATTTTGGTTGAACTTCATAATATAAATTAGGTCTATCAAAACTGGCGATATGAATGTAGGGATTTTTTAACCCTAACTGTTCAATAATATCTTCTCTAACTCGTTTGGTTGCTGTAGCTGTTAAGGCAAACATGGGGACAGAAGGATAACGAAACCGTAACTTTTTCAACTGTCGATATTCGGGACGAAAATCATGACCCCAAGCTGAAACACAATGTGCCTCATCGATGGCAAAACTAGATAAGCCTACCTTTTCTTGTAAAAAATCAAGAAACTTCAAAAAATTATCATTCAATAACCGTTCAGGAGCAACATATAATAACTTTATTTTACCTTTTAAAATAGCATTCTCTCTCGATTGCAATTCTTGTCGATTTAAGGTGCTGTTTAAAAATGTTGCTCCTATGCCATTATCTAGTAAAGCATCAACTTGATCCTGCATTAAAGCAATAAGAGGAGAGACAACAATACATAACCCCGGTTTTAATAAAGCAGGGAGTTGAAAACAGAGAGACTTTCCCCCTCCAGTCGGCATAATAACCAATAAGTCTTTATTATTTAACGCTTCACTAATAATCTGTTTTTGACCGGAACGAAATTGCTCGTAACCAAAGAATTCTTTAAGGGCATTTTCCAGAGAATTAAAGTGAGATAGCATAGGAGGAATGTAGAATTTAGAATGCAGAATTTAGAATTAAACTGTTTCTTTATCCTAAATTTTAGCTTGAATTGAGTATTTTGGAGACTCTTGTAGGGGCTTAATAGCAAATCCGCTTGAGAAAGTAGATAATCATATTTAAGAAGGCAGAGGGCGCAGGGGAAGCAGAGGAGGCAGGGGGAGAAAGAATATTCCTCTACGATAATAAGCGTATCTGGTGTAATAATATTATGTCCCTACAAGTATACTATTGTAGGGTGGGGAATGCCCACCTTACTATAACTTATTTGTTTGAAGGCTGAAACAATTACAAATAAGCCACTTTTCTTAGCTGTTGATAACTTACCATAGCAAAACCTTTTATCTTTTCTTTGGACTTATTAACTGTAGATTTTTTGAGATTATCCCAAGTTAATTCTTGTTCAGATTTTCGCCAGTATTCAATTGCTTTCCAACTAGCCTTGACTTGAGGTGTCTTACTTCCTTCTTGTTGCATAAGTTTAGATAATTCGTCGTAAGTTGTATCAACTAAATTGACCTTACTTAATTCTAATATTTTATCATCAATTTTCTTTTGTTGTTCCAGTAGTTCCGCTTTAGACTTGTTAAGGTATTGTATTGCTTCTTCTTTACTCTTTGTTTCAGCTTCAGAAATAATACTTTCTAGCTGTTTTTCGAGTAACTTTTTCAGCCCTTTTGCTGTATTCATTTCTATGAGAGATTCTAATGTTTCATGGATTTTATTAATCTCTTTATGGACTAAGTTTAACTTACCACGATTATCTCTTGCTGTACAGACTGTTTGACTATCATCTTCTCCATTGAATAAAGATTTTCTCAAAAAATCAATTTGGGTTTTAACTAATTCTTGTTCCTTTTCTTCAATGATAAATGCAGCAATAACTTCTCCTTTTTCTGGATTGATTTTACAAACTTTTACCATAGCATAGTATTCGATTTCTCCATAGACTAATTCATAAGAATTAGAACCAATCTTTTTCACAAATATAGGATTAATAATACCTTCAGAATCTAAAATAAGATTAGCCAGTATATCAATTTTTTTTTCGTAATTTTTTATTTGAGAATAAGGAACGGAACACTTAATAGTATCAACATCAATTAAGAAAAAGTCCATGATAATTAAGCTCCTATTTTTTCTAAAACTTCAATAGCTAATGATTCAAACTCAGCAGCAGATGTATTAGCAGAAGAAACAGTATTTGCATAATTAAAAATTGATTTAGGATCAGGTATTTCTAAGTCTCCTACTTGTATAGTTTGATTAATACATTGAGATAAAGGCATTCTTTCAGAAATTGTATTTTCCATAATAGGAAAATTATAATGATCATAAACAACTTGTCTTTGTTTTGGAAATGTGTACTGAAGATATTTATGATGAGTGGAAATTTTGGAAGGTAAAACCCCCATAATTTTTAGTAATGGTTTATTTAATTCTTCTTTGCTAGAATTAATAACTTCATCAATGAAATTCTTTACACTGTTTAATCCTTGATTAGAAAATGGTTTTAAATCAGAAGGAATAATTAAAGCATCTGCAGCAATTAATGCAGCTTGTGCATATAAATCTAGAGATGGGGGTGTATCAATAAGAACAAAATCATAGTTTTGTTCAACTAAGTTTAATTTGTTAGCTAATCTGAAAGCACTAGCAGCTTTCTTTAATAAATCTGTTTGACGTTCAATTAACGTAATATGGGAGGGAATAACATCAACTTCTGGTTGATTAAAACCTTGAGATTTTCTAACGACATCAGTAACTTGTATTTGTTTATTATGTATTAAATGAAATACATTTTTATCTTTCAAATTATCATCATCATCAAACTGAAATTTAATTAAACCAGTCGCAAAAGTTGTGTTTGCTTGAGCATCAATATCAATCAATAAAACCCGTTTTCCTTGGTTACTAAAAGCAGCAGCTAAGTTAGTCGCAACTGTTGTTTTTCCCACACCACCTTTATGATGGTAAATAGCAATAGTTTTCATAGGTAATTTTTTTGACTCCTTAATAGATTTTTGAGAAACTTCAGGATTAGAAACAGATTGAGAGGTAGATAATTTATTAGTTAAACTATCTTTCCCAATTAAGGCATTAATCTTATCAATATTGTTAGCAATATTTTCTCCTTGACAACAAAAGACAAGCTTTAATTTATCTTTGTTTCGTTGATAAATACGAAATTCTTTACCATTGGTTAACACCCCATAAAAACTTTTTGTTTTCATCAAATAATGTCCTAAACGACGCACATGATGATCTAAATTTTCTTGAGGATGTTTCGCTTCAATAATTACACAAGAAGAAAAATTCTTGATTTTTTTAGAAGCAACGGTTAAAAAATCTAAACGAATATTGTCATAAGTAACTTGTTGATACCAATGAGTAGGAGAATAACCTAATTTTGGTAGTAAATATTGAACAATTAGTTTACTCTCTACCTCCCTTTCGTTACGACAGTATCTAGGATGGAATTGCAATTCACTATTTCCTCAATAAAATTGAATAGAGGATAAAATTAAATAAAACTAAGGGTTAGGAAGAATTGATTAAGGTAGAATTAACTACTTTTTTACAGGTCGTTATACTTTATTATCCCTAAGTATATACTTAATCAGAAAGGGTAAAGTTACTGAACATTTTTGATAATATTTTTCCCAAATGTTTCAATTCAGTGAGATTACAGAGTACGATGTAACAAACATTTAACATTATTTTTGAGCTTTCTGTAATAGTTTTTATTGAACTTCATTCATAATTTAATTCCTTGCTTTTTAATATTTATATAAAAAGCACTATTTTCTTTTCCCCATTGTTTAAGAGTAGTAAAAAAGCGAAAAATAAATATTTTTTCAGAGATAAATCACTTATAAATTTGCTGATTTTTTTGATCTCTCGATAATAATCAAAATTTCTTGCCATTGACTTGTCAATAAAGTTTGAGAGTTAATCACTTTAATTATCAGTTAATTTAAACATAATTCCTTGTACATAAAATCAGTAACTCTGTAGGGAATTAATAATATTAAGCCCTTAATCATTTTGTCTCCTCAATCAATTGTAAAACTTTTGTTATCTTTTCATCTTCTTAAGGCTAACAAGCAACGACAATGGAAGTATTGCCACAGCCATAAGGAGAACGCTATAATGTCCGATAATGCAAGAAGTCGCCTCATTACTGAAGGGAGTCAACGCACCCCTAACCGCGCCATGTTGCGCGCTGTAGGCTTTGGAGATGATGATTTTACTAAGCCCATTGTTGGAGTGGCTAATGGCTTCAGTACCATTACCCCTTGTAATATGGGGATTAATGACCTAGCTAAACGGGCTGAAGCAGGGGTTAAAACTGCTGGAGGTATGCCCCAAATCTTTGGGACCATTACCGTAAGTGATGGTATTTCTATGGGCACAGAAGGCATGAAATACTCCCTAGTTTCGCGGGATGTCATAGCCGACTCTATCGAAACCGCTTGTAATGGTCAGAGTATGGATGGGGTTATCGCTATCGGGGGATGCGACAAAAATATGCCAGGGGCGATGATTGCAATGGCAAGGATGAATATTCCGGCAATTTTTGTCTATGGAGGAACCATTAAACCCGGTCATTACAACGGAGAAGATTTAACAGTTGTCAGTGCCTTTGAAGCGGTGGGTCAACATAGTGCAGGTAAGATAGACGATAATACATTATTAGCCATCGAGCGCAACGCTTGTCCTGGTGCCGGTTCCTGTGGAGGAATGTTTACGGCTAATACCATGTCTTCAGCTTTTGAAGTGATGGGAATGAGTTTGCCTTATTCTTCTACTATGGCTGCAGAAGATGCAGAAAAAGCAGACAGTACGGAAAAGTCGGCCTTTGCCTTAGTTCATGCTATTCGTAACCAGATTCTGCCCAGTCAGATTCTAACCCGCAAAGCCTTTGAAAATGCTATTTCTGTCATCATGGCTGTGGGAGGCTCTACTAATGCAGTCTTACACCTGTTAGCGATCGCTAATACTATCGGCGTTGACCTCACCTTAGACGATTTTGAAACTATCCGTCAACGGGTTCCCGTCTTATGTGACTTGAAACCCTCCGGACGCTATGTTACCGTTAATTTGCATCAAGCAGGCGGCATTCCTCAAGTGATGAAAATGCTACTCAATCATGGCTTATTACATGGGGATGCGTTGACTATTTCCGGTCAAACAGTAGCGGAAATTTTGGCCGATGTTCCTGATCAACCCCCCAGCAATCAAGATGTCATTCGCCCTTGGAATAACCCTGTTTATCAAGAAGGACATTTAGCCATTTTAAAAGGTAATTTAGCCTCAGAAGGTGCAGTGGCGAAAATTAGTGGGGTAAAAAATCCTCAAATGACCGGTC
>JASJEA010000174.1 GCA_030064935.1 Crocosphaera sp.
CGTCAAAGAATATATCAAACATCAATCAGGAGGACTAGAAACTAAGAAATGAGGACGCTACGCGGTCTATTTATTGGTCGGGCATTCATCCCTAAGTTGTAGAACGTTAGGGAATTCTGCCCGACATTCGGTTAAAATTAAATCCTTTGATGGGCAAAACTGGGAAGAAAATGTTGAAAAAATTAACAACTCCTACTCCAAAAAATGAGACTAAAGATACTGAGGATAAATAGCTAATTTGGATATCAATGCCCCTATCATTGTTCTGCTCTTGGCTGCTTTGGTTGACTATATTATTGGCGATCCTTGGGGATGGTTACACCCAGTACAAGTGATGGGATGGTTCATCTCAAGGTACTGTAATTTTGTCCTTTCCATCTGTCAGGGAAAATGGGTACGTCGTTGTCTGGGAGTCATCCTCGGAGTCGGATTAATTCTTAGTAGTGCATTTTTAGGCTGGAGTATCAGTTTAATTAAATATCATTTTGTTAGTTTTGTCGGCATTTCCCTAGAGATTATTACCTTGGCCAGTTGTTTTGCCGGACGAAGTTTAAGATTAGCTGCTCTTGACGTGCTTACCCCGTTAAAGGAGGGAAACATTGACCTTGCTAGAGATAAACTCAGCCAATATGTGGGGCGTGACACGGCTAATCTCTCCCCAGAAGAAATCTGGCGAGCTATCCTAGAAACCGTCTCAGAAAATGCCACAGATGGAGTTAGTGCTCCCTTGTTTTATGCAATCACTGGTGCATTTTTTCCTGGGGTAGGAAGTGTTGCTTTTGCTTTAGCTTATAAGGCAGCGAGTACCCTTGATTCTACTGTCGGTTATCAACAAGAACCCTTCAAAGATATTGGCTGGTTTAGTGCAAAATTTGAAGATGTTTTAACTTGGATTCCTTGTCGTTTAACAGTTATAACCTTGGCTATTCTATCAAGAAAACCAAGGAGGGTATTATCCATTTGTTATCGAGATGCCCCTCAAGATCCTAGCCCCAACTCAGGTTGGAGTGAATGTGTTTATGCGGCTATATTAGAAGTTCAACTAGGGGGGGAAAATTCTTATCAGGGCATTATTAAAGAAAAACCCTTATTAGGCAATCCGATTAACCCCATTACCTGTGAAACCATTGAAAAAGCCTTAACTTTGACTCGAACTTGTTGTCTCCTCTGGCTCACTTTAGGGTTGATTAGTCTCTGGTTAAGTAGATATGGGATTGACACTCTCCTGTTTAAGACGGATCTAACCACTCTTCTAAAATAGTTAACTGATGCTTCGTTTCATCAACCTGCTGTTGCAGGGGTTTTAACTCCCTTTCATAGATATCAAGACGGGCTTGAAGTTGGGCAGCCTCTAATTTCGCTTGATGCCAGCTTTCTTGTTCTGTTTCGAGTTGTTTTGTGTTTTCGGTTTGTTCCCCATCCAGTTTGAGAATCATCTCTTGGATTTGTTGAACACTATTGTGTAAATGCTGAAGTTCCGTTTCTAGTGTTTCTCTTTCCTGATTGGTATTGGTTTCCCATTCGTCTAACCGAGTCACCATAGGATCTAGATTGACAGTGGGGAGGTTGCCATCAAAGTCGACTATCCCCTGACGGCGGCGCAACACTCGTAAATGTTGCAATAACACCTCTTGTCTTTCTTTGAGATTTCGTCGTTGACCTACTAGAGTTTCATCTAAAAACTCTTTTCTTTCTTGTTCTTCTGCTAACTCATTTTCTAGGTTAAGACGCTCAAAATCCCCTGCTTGTGTTAATTTCTTCTGTAATTCTTGAACTGTTTGACATTGAAGGGTTAATTCTTCTTCTTGATCGTTGACAAAACGGACTAACTTATCTAAATCCCCTTGTAAGCTCTTAACCATTGCTTCCAACTCACCTAGGGGCATATTTTCCAAAAAAACTCGATCAACTTTGGTTTCTGAAGCAAGATTCCCATTACCATTGACCACTTGTTCAAGAGTTTGCTGTAACTCTTGAATTACCTGTAAATCACTATTTATTTTCGTAAAGCGTTCTTGTTTATTATTGAAGATATTTTGTTGAACTTCCCATTGAATTTTGGCTGCTTCAAGGGAAATTCGAGTTTCTTCTAAAGCTTGAAAACGATTTTCTAAGATTTCTCCCTGTTGTTGAACCTCTCGATTCTGCTTGTTTAGCTGGGTTTTTAGTCCGTCGAGTTGTTGCCAAAAGCTATTAAGAATTTTTTCTTGTTGGGATAAAGCTTTCACAGCACCATCAATGGGTTTCTGTAAACAGTCTAAACCCACTGAACTTTGGACAATGCGACGCATCAACTGTTCAATTTTTTCAGATTCTTGGGAAGACAAGTCTATGATCGAACCAAACCGACGTTGAAAATCTTGGAGTTTTTGTTGCGTTTGTTCAACTCTATCCCAAGCTGAATCAGCTTCTTGGCGACGGCGTTCAATTTGGGAGAGTTCTTTTTCTACTTCCTCTAGTTGTTCAAGACGGGCTTCCATTTCCGCCTCACGGCGAGTTAACTCTTGACTTTGATAGGTTAAAGACTGTTTCCATTGTTCAGTCTCTTCTTGCTGTGTTTTTAATTTTTCAGAGAGACGGGACAATTTTTGTAGTTGTCTGACTAATTCCGGGGCAGCAGCCGATGGTTCTCCTTGAATTTGGCGATTATTGCCCAAATTGACCATCACAAGGCTTCCTTCTCCTACTTGATCCATTTCATCGCACTCGACAACCTCCTCACCAGGGACAGGACTCCAAGTTTGATCATTATGTTGACAAGCTAAAAGCTTAAGTTCTGTTGTTCGAGAGCCACTAATAAAACCTCTCGTTTGTTTTTTGACTTCTGCAAGATATAGCACGAGCCACGATCCTCTCGATATTGCTGTTACCTAAATGGTTGACATGGAGATAATGTCGAGGGACATAAAGTCAAGTATAAGCAAAGATGACTTAACTGTTGTGTTCCTTTTCTTCAAAAGGTTGCCTCAATGACATTGATTGAATCCATTATCAATGGATAATTAATGATTGACAATTGCGGATTTCTCTTGCTGAGGTTTTCTCATAGTTTCAGAGACAATCAAGAGTTATTATATCATGTAAAGTTGAAAGCATGAGCTTAGCTAAGCCTCAACTATTTCCCTTTCCTGAGAATTTTTACCTGTCAATAATAAAATAGAGTTGTTGTATAATCATAACGGGCATTATCTAGTTCAGACGAGTCGAAACAAGCACCTCTCGGAAAAAGCTTTAGCTGGACGGGAGGGAGTCAAAAAAACAAAAGAATAATTATGCAGGGAACTCTCAGTGAAATTGATATACGCAGCATCCTGCAACTATTGGAACTTGGTCAACGAACAGGAGAACTATTAATTGAAGCTTATCAAACCCCAGTAGGGAACAATAGACCTTGTCAGACGCCCTCCCATCCGTCTGTTTCTGAACCCATGCCCTTGCAGGGCGCGGGTTCGTTTTGGTTAGTTTTTTTTGTGAATGGACAGATTGTTTACACCATTCACAGTGACAATAATCGTTGTCGTCGTTTACGAGATTATTTATATCGTTATCATATCGAGATCATTCCACAAGAATTAGAAAAGCTTCAAGCCATTAGTCATAACGAAATTGAATATACTTATTTATGGCAATTAATCAAAGATCATCGTCTAACCCCTGAGCAGGGCAAAATGATCATCGAACACATGGTCAAGGAAACCTTATTTGACTTATTGAGTTTAAGTCAGGGAGCGTTTATTTTTGAAATGGGTTTGGCCTTAGATCCTTTATTGACTAGTTTACCAATTGGTTCCTTAATCACAGAAATGATCAAGGAAGTGCAACAATGGAAACAATTACATCCTTATCTTCAAAGTCCTCAACAATCATTAATGATTGGCGATGAAAAACCATTACAACAAACCCTACCGCAAAAAGCTTATGAACAGTTATTGCGTTGGGCTGATGGCAAAACGTCTCTCAGACAACTTTCTCGTCGTTTACAGCGAAATTTAGGCACTTTAGCCAAGGGAATTTATCCTTATATTGAGCGAGGATGGTTGCATCCAGTTATGAAAGTTTCTCCCTCTGGCTCAAGGATAAAAAAGATTTGGGAAACTTCAATCAGCCAAGAGCAACCTCATATCGTTTGTATTGACGATGATCGAACCATCAGACAAACGGTAGAAAAGATTTTAACTGAAAATTGTTATCAAAGCTCCTTAATTAGCGATCCCCTTTCTGGTTTAAGTGAAATCTTTGAACTCAATCCAGATGTCATTTTATGTGATATTGCTATGCCCAAATTAGATGGTTATGAGATTTGCGCCATGTTGAGACACTCAAAGATGTTTCAATACACACCCATTATCATGCTCACAGGAAAAGAGGGATTTATGGATCGCATTCGCGCTCGAATGATGGGAGCCACTGATTACCTAACCAAACCCTTTGGAGCACAAGAGTTATTATTACTTTTAGAAAAATATACGATCCACCCCATCAACTCCGAACCAAGCTAGATACTCCTCAAGAAAATTTTTCCCATCGTGTTGTTGTTTTCTGAGGAAATTTGGGCAAATTAAGTATGTACACCTGGGAGAAAAAATGATTTATCCATGAATTATTTAGCCCTGCCTAAATAATCGAGTCAAGTTTCAACTTTGTCCTATATTCATGTCATCTTTTAGGCATTAGATTAGTCGATTCAAACCTATGTTTTATCAACCCAGTCCCTAGAGAAAACGTTATGAGAGCAGTTTTACTGGTAGAAGATAGTCCAGTCCAACAACAAATGATGTCTAGCCTTCTTAAAGAAAATGGTTGGCAAGTTACCGTAGCAGGAAATGGCATTGAAGCACTCGAAAGTATTGAAAAATCCAGTCCTGATATCGTTGTTTTAGATATTGTTATGCCCAAAATGAATGGTTATGAAGTGTGTCGTCGCATCAAAACCCATCCTAATATGCACAATGTTCCCGTAGTCATGTGTTCTTCTAAAGGAGAAGAATTTGATCGTTATTGGGGCATGAAACAAGGAGCGGATGCCTATATTGCTAAACCCTTTGAAGACATTGAACTCATCGGAACCATTCAACAACTCCTACGAAAATAACGGCACAATTATTCAGATTTAGGATTAAAACTATGGTTGGCAATTTAGATTTAAGCCCAGATACCCCTCAAGACATTTCTCCTGATATTCACGCCTTACAAACCCCTGAAGGAGAACTATACTTGCGTTTTCATTTGCCCTCACAAGAAGAATTTGCCCTTCCCGCCATTGCCATTCGAGAGGTTATGCAGCAAAGTCCAGAACGAATTACTCCTATTCCCAATGCCTCCCCCCTCCTCTTAGGAACGCTGAATCTCAGGGGACAAGTGATTTGGGTGGCGGATTTAGGACAATTTTTAGGGAATACAGTTCCCCTCAGAACTGATCGCCCAGAAATCCCTGTTATCGCCGTAGAAGAACAAGAAACTATTTTAGGGTTAGCTATCGATCAACTAGGGGATATGGAATGGCTAGACATTGAAAAATTACAAGCTCCTAATAATGTAGCTGATCATATTGCCCCTTATGTGCAGGGAGAATGGGTGGCAGAGGAAAATGCCACCCAAGTCTTACGTTTGTTAGACCAAGTCGCCATTTTAAGGTCAGCCCGATGGGCAACTTAAGGGAATCATGCCCCGATTCATCTATATACATATAACTAACTCATAAAGCTTAACTCAAAGCCAATAACTGACAAGATTTAACCTATAGGAGAAAGACCATGGCATCAGGGACAGACTACGCAAAATTGTATAATGAGGCTTATGTCGCTTACGGACAGGGGAATTATGAAGAGGCGGCTACATTGATGGAACCCATGGCCGAAGCATTCCCTGAAGATCCTGATGTGCTACTCTTACGGGGTCATATCTATTTCAGCTTGGGAAGATATGAAACCGCTTGTCAACAATATGAATCCGTATTAGGGCGGAGTGATCGTAAAGATTTAATTGATTGTGCTCATCAAGGGTTAGAACAAGCAAAGCACCTGCTGACTCAGTCAGGGGCTAATTATGTGAGTCATGGTGTTTCCCAGGCAGAAACCGCCACAGATCACGAGCCTGAGATAGAACAAGCATGGGATGATCATGAACAACCCTCAGACGACTGGGAAGATGGGGATTTTGATCTTGATGGACTAGACTGGGATAGTGCTATTTTTGATGATAATGATTTAGGGGAACCAACCATTGGGCAAGAGTCTTCTCAAGGTAATCCTGTTCATGAAGAGCAAGGGGGAGAAACCACCTTTGAGATGGACATGGACCCCTTTGCTACCCTCAATGAAGTCAATCCCTTGCAACAGAAAAATGATATGGCCGCTGCTGAAGAAGAAGGTTGGGCAGATTTTGACGAAGACGAATTATCTGAGTTTTCTTTTGGTGATGATGAAGACTTAAAAACAGAGGCCAATCATACTGGAGGTTTCGATGAGGAGCATACATTTGTCGTTTCCTCTAACCTTGGTGAACCTTCTTTAACTAATCATGGTACTGAGATTGCTCGAAAACAAGACAGTGAGGCATCGGCAGTAGATAAGGGTAATCCAGAGGAATCTTCTAGTGATTGGTCTGATTATGCAGATCAAGATGATCCTACCATTCACGCGACTCCGATGATGATGTCATCCGGTCGACAAAAAGAAGAGAATCAGATCCTAAATGAATTTGATGCTTTCCAAGAAGAGGCGTTAGAAGATTTATCCCAGTTTGATTTTACTGAGATGAACGATCAGTTGCCTGATTCTGATCTGTTTACCCAAGCAAGCGAGGATCTTGGTAGTAGTTTAGGTTTACAAACCGGCGATCTATTGTCCGATCAAGGGCCAGAAACCGTCAATTGGGTGAAGTCTGATGAGATGAGTAATACCTCTATTTCCAGTGGAAACACTCAGTTTTCTAAGGTGAGCGTTGATGCCAACCTGGGTTATCTTAGTCGCTTTACCAATGCACCTCTACAATTAAAACCTTGGATCGCTGCCGGCAGTACGGGAGTGGCTTCTTTTCTAGCAATTTTGTTGGTGAGTGGTTTGGCTTGGTTAATGTCTCCTAAAGTTGAAAAAACAGCGAAAGTTGAGGGGAAACCTGTGGCTGAGGAGGTGGAAACATCGGATCAGGAAAATCAAGATGCTTCAAGCACCCCAGAGCAAGAAGATAAGCAAAAATCAGGCTCTGGTAGTCCCATCTTTTTAATCGCTTTAACGGGGGGGTTAACAGCGTTTGCTGGAAGCCTCTGTTTTGGTTTGCTCAGTGCTTATCAAGTTAAACGCACTATTGAGGATCTCCAAACCCAGTTTGATTCCATGTACTCTGGAGATTACAACGTTAAAGCAACGGTTTATTCTGAAGATGAGTTAGGACAGTTATCCCATCGTTTCAATGAATTATCCCGTGTTATCTTAACCACAACAACTGAGGCGCAACAACGAGCAGCCGAAATGGAACAAGCTAGAGAAGAACTACAACGGCAAGTAATTCGTCTCCTAGATGATGTGGAAGGGGCTGCCAGAGGAGACTTAACGGTGGAAGCGGAGGTAACCGCAGACGTACTAGGGGCGGTGGCTGATGCCTTTAACTTGACCATCCATAATTTACGAGAAATTGTGGCTCAGGTAAAACGAACAGCCAAACAGGTTAATAAGAGTTCGACGGATAGTGAATTGTTTGCTCGTAATAATTCCCGTGATGCGCTACGCATGGCAGAAGAATTGGCAGTTACGTTAAATTCGGTACAGGTTATGACTGAATCGATTCAACGGGTGGCAGAAAACGCCCGTGAAGCCGAAGAAGTCGCCCATACCTCCTCGGTAACGGCGTTGAAAGGAGGGGAAGCGGTGGAAAGAACGGTGACGGGTATTTTACAGATTCGTGAAACAGTGTCGGAAACCACTCGTAAGGTGAAACGCTTAGCAGAAGCGTCTCAAGAAATCTCGAAGATTGTGGCATTAATTTCTCAAATTGCTTCGAGAACGAATTTATTGGCTCTCAATGCGTCAATTCAAGCAGCTAGGGCGGGTGAAGCGGGACGAGGATTTGCGATCGTTGCTGATGAAGTTCGTCAGTTAGCCGATCGTTCAGCCAAATCTTTGAAGGAAATTGAGCAAATTGTCTTACAAATTCAAAGTGAGACTGGTTCGGTTATGACAGCAATGGAAGAAGGGATACAACAGGTAATTGACGTAACCGATAAGTCGGAACAAGCGAAACGCTCGCTAGAAGATATTATTGAGGTATCCAATCACATTAATACTTTAGTGCGATCGATTACTGGGGATACCATTCAACAACAGGAGAATTCTAAGGCGGTGAGTCAGGTTATGCAATCTGTCGAGTTAACAGCGCAAGAAACCTCCCAAGAGTCACAACGGGTTGCCGGTTCATTACAGAATTTAGTGGGTATTTCTCGTGATTTATTGGCTTCTGTAGAACGATTCTGCATTGAAGGGGTTGAAAAATCAGCTTAATTCTTATGGCACAAGACAAAATAGCCTCGCGGGGTGACAAGCCTGTTGAAACCTTGAGTAAAAAACCGTTTCAGCCGTTGCGATCGCTTAAAAAATTGTCAGCCACTAGAAGACTTATTGAGAATCAACGATCATGATAATTATTCCTGTGGTCTGTGAGGAGGGAGGAAGGAGTTACTAGACTCCCACCCACAGGTGTTGATTTTTTAGTCAACCACCAAATACAGTGACTTTTGTTAAATAACAAAGATTGGTTTAGTTGGGAGAGTTCCATCTAAAAAAACTCATCTTCTTTAGTTATAATTTCTTAAGAGCAGACGCATAAATTAAGAAGCAAATTCTATTATAAACATGGCTTGTAAACCTTTTTTGTAGTTATTTATTTTCTGGTGATTATTGTCCATAATATTTTATGCTCTTAGAAATTTATCTCGTCAAATATCCTTTTATTTCCTTAATTATCTTACAAAAATTCACTAATTATTGCTCCAGATTACCACCAAAATTCTTTATACCTCCACAGTATTTATGGAAACTTGAAATGATGTTTATTTCTCTAAAGATGACAAATCTAGCTGCTCCAAATCTCAGTTATACAGACTCAAAAATGATTTTAATGATTTTTATTAATGAAGTCACTAACCAATCATAGACTTCTTGTTAAGCAGAGGTTAAGGAAACCATAGTTGAGGATATTTCTAGGTCTAATTCTAATTTACCTCCATTTTGATACTAGAGTTCTTTTGAATCTCTAAAATTGTTACTGAAACTATTAAAAATAGTAAGGTTGAGTGACGATAATAACTATGATAAAAGCTAGAGTCATTTTGAGGGAAATAAAAAGTCATGGCAGAAGTTAATTTTTATCTTTCCGGGAGTAATAATTTTAATGCTTCCTGGGATACCTATGTAATTACTCACGGTTATCAAAGTAGTAGTACCGCCGACTGGGTGGCAGAAATGGCTCAAGCGATTAAACAACGAGACTCTTCCTCCAATGTTATTTTAACCGACTGGTCATCGGAAGCAGACACTCTCTTCTATTCCAACGCTGTTGATGACGTTTTTGATGTTGGATTTGAACTGGGTAACCTCTTAGCTGCATTGGGTGCTAACCCTAATACCACTCAACTGATTGGACACAGTTTAGGGGCCCATGTAAGTGGAGTGGCTGGTGATATCTATGAAGATATAACCGGAAGTTCCATTGGGGCAATTGTTGGATTAGATCCGGCGGGACCTTCCTATGAGTCTTCTGGGGTCCCTTTGCAGGAAAGATTAGATGCTAATGATGCACGTCAAGTGGCTGTATTACACACCAGTGAAACTCTAGGCTTTGATGATAGGCTAGGGGACTTGGATTTGTATATTAACCCTAACGATTTATTTCAACCAGGGCAATTCAGTTTTCTAGGAAATCATAGTTACGCCCATGAACTCTATACTGATCTCATAGAGGGATTTGGTCACTTTCAAAGTGACGGGGATTTAGGAGGTATCTTTGACTATGACGATCTCTTTACCTATGTTGGCTCCGGGAATATTGATACCACCTCTAATCCTGTGTTTGTCGGATAGTCTCTTTTTTGGGAGAGCTACTTCCATCAGGCGATCGCAAAATTCTACTAAAGGTTTCAACAGGCTTGTAACCCTGTGACAAAAAGAGTAGAAGACCAGAATATATTTTATTTTATTTTATCCCAATAAAAGAAAAACCAGAAACACAAAAAGAATACCCCAACTTCTACAAGTTGAGGGATGAATTTTTGTGTTTCACGACTTAATAATTTACTGATATGTTACAATTTTAGTAGGATA
>JASJEA010000175.1 GCA_030064935.1 Crocosphaera sp.
TATGGCAAAATGTTAACAGGAAAACTCTTGATCATTTACGAAATATAGTGCATCAAGCGGAGGGAAAAATAGAGGATAATTTAGAATTTAGAATGAAGAATTAAAAGCAACTATTTAAATTTTTTTCAGCAATAAGTTGAAACCGTGAAGAGTGACACAAAAGAGTTAGACTTAAAATAAATTCTGATATTATGGAGTTAATCGTCTAAATGTTTAAGGGTAAGATATTTAAGTTTATAGTTCTCAGTGGATTATTAAGCTTGTTATTAATTAACTCAGTGACACCAGCAGCAGAGCTAACCAATCAAACAAGATTGGTTAATGGTCATTTATTACCTTGTCCACGAGAGGTTAGTTGTGTTGTTAGTTTAAGGGAAGAAAGCGACTCTTATATTGAACCAATTCCTTACCATATTGGGCTTAATAAAGCCAGAGAAATTTTGTTAAAAGTATTAACCATTGTCCCTAGAACTCAAGTGGTAGAAACAAAAAATAACTATATCAAAGCAGAAGCGAAAGGGAAGTTTTTTGGGGGGATTGATGAATTAGAATTTTATTTCCCTTCTCATAAATCAGTGATTCAATTACGTTCAGCTTCTCGCAATAGTAATTTTGATTTAGGACTCAATCGCCGACGTTTAGAACAAATACGTCTTGCTTTAAAAGAGCTTAATATATAATTACATTTCTGCATTATATAGCAATCAGTAATGATATGTGAGAAGCGAGAACATATTAGGACATAATAATCTTATGTTTCTACAATTAGACCATATTAGGGATTTAACACTATGTTTTCTCCTACCTCTCCTTTTCTCACAACTGAAACCTGATTGCTATACGTTGACTATTTAATCTTATCCCAGATCCGCTTATTATCCTAGAGTAATATTCTTTCTCCCCCTGCCTCCCCTGCCTCCCCTGCCTCCCCTGCTTCCCCTGTTCCCTCTGCCTTCTTAATATGATTATCTACTTTATAAAGCGGATTTAATCCTATTTGATATCAGTCACAGATAGTTCTTCAATATTCCAAAATGCACCTCCTAAAGCGGAATATTCAATACCTTCAAAGCGATTTTTCACCGCAGCTAAAGAATAAGGATTAACTAAATAGATGAAAGGTAAATATTCTGATACTAACTCTTGTGCTTCATTATAAATTTGTTTGCGTTTATCCATATCGACTTCCTGAGAACCCGCAACATATAACTGCTCAATTTTTTTCTCCCAGTCTGATACGACTCTTCCTGTAACTTCTTTCATCCCAGGTTGAGGTTTTTGGTTAAACATATGTAAGTTACCATCGGTGTACCAAATATTAGGAGAATGGGGTTCATTTCCTCCTGTAAAACCAATTATATGTGCCTCCCAATCTAAAGAATTACTCAGCTTATCCACTAAAACATTGAAAGCTAGAGGACTAAAATTAACCTGTATTCCTAATTTTCCTAAATCTTCTTTAATTTGCGCTCCCATAGCTTCTCTAATTTTGTTGCCAGAATTCGTAATTAAATTAAATTCAACTTTATTTCCCTTATTATCGAGTAATTCTCCTGCTGGATTATAAATAAACCCTTCTTTTAATAATAATTCTTTTGCTTTCTCAGGGTTATATTCATAGCCTTCTACCTTTTGATTATAGTAAGGAGATTGTACAGAAATTTGTGTATTTTGGGGACTGCCTAAACCGCGATAAATATTATTAATAATACGAGGTCTATCAATAGCATAAGCAATGGCTTTTCTAAAATTAATATTGTTAAACCACTCAGATTTAACAGGATCAACTAATGGTTTACCTTCCCTTTTACCTCGATTCTGATTAAAGGAAATAAATACCGTTCCATAGGCAGCACCGCCATTATAAATAGTAAAATTAGCCCGTTGTTCTTCATTTTTTAATAAGGAAAAATATTCAGGACTAACACTAATTGAGTCTAAACTACCTGAACGAAATTGTAATAAAGAGGTATCCGTTGATTCTACAATTGCCCAAACAACATTTTCGATCTTAGGTAATGGGTTTCCTTGTTGATTTTTCTGCCAATAATAAGGATTTTTTTCAAAAATAACCCTTTGACTGGTGACATATTCCTTGAGTTTATAGGGACCATTAACAATTATTTCCTCTGGTGGGGTATCTGTTCCCCAAGTTGATAAAAATAAGGGACTACCTTGCTCATCTGTTTCTTCAATGGTTTCGCGAAGAACATGAGCGGGTAAAATAGGAACTCCTGCGTTATCTAAAAAGGGGGCAAAGGGTTCGGTTATTTGAAATGCGATCCGTCTATCATCTATTTTTCTAATTGTAGGAAAATCTCCTTTACTTCCGACACGGAAACTATCTCGATAGTTATTAGGAATTTTTTCATTCAAATATAAATTATTGTAAGTAAAAACAACATCGTCTGCCGTTAATGGTTTTCCATCAGACCATTTTAAACCTTCTCTTAAAGTAAAAATAATCGTTAATTTATCATCAGAAATATCCCAAAATTCTGCTAAAGCGGGTTCTTTTTCTGCGGTGATAGGATTTTCTCTGATTAATCCTTCATAGGTTAAGCCAAAAATATTAGGTGACTCTTGGGATAAAACAGCATTAAAGGTTTTAGGATCACTTAAAATAGATAAAACTACTTGATTTTGATTATTTTTTGCAGCACAGGCTGTAAAAGTTAATAAACAAAAACCTACTAAAATTAAGCTCAATAGCCTTCGGTAAATATTCCCCATAAGTTTCAACATATTTAACATTTAACTCGATTTTTTTACAAAGTTTATGATACCTCAATTAATAACGAATACGAGGATCAATATAGGCATTAACTAAATCTATTAAAATACTAACCACTACCACGATCGCACCAAAAAAGACCATAATACCTTGTACCGTAGGATAGTCTCTCACGGCAATCGCCTCATATAAACGGTTCCCCAACCCTGGCCAAGAAAAGGTTACTTCTGTTAACACCGCCCCTCCCAACAAGGCCGCAAAAGTCAATCCTAAGACAGTAATAACGGGGATAAGAGCGTTTTTAAGGGCATGAGATAATAAAATCCGTCTTTCAGGAATGCCTCGCGCCCTAGCAGCTTCTACATAGTCAGCTTCGAGGGTTTGTCGGAGATTAACCCTAACCATGCGCTCAAAAATACCACTCAATAATAAACCCAAGGTAAAACAAGGTAGAATCAAGTAATAAATTGCGGTAAAAAACTGCCCTAAATTACCACTTAAAAGGCTATCAAGAGTATAAATGCCGGTGAGCCCACTGGGAGGAGTTTGATTGATGGGGAAGCGGGTTCCCAGAGGAAACCAACGCAACTGTACGGCGAAAATTAACTGAAAAACCATGCCTGCCCAAAAAATAGGTAAAGAATAGGTAATAATGCCGAATAATCTCCCACTGACATCTACAGCAGTATTAGGTCGAGACGCTGAAAAAATACCAATAGTTACCCCCATCGCAATTGCTATCATCATGCTGTAAAAGGTAAGTTCAGCCGTTGCTGGAAAATGATCAGTGATGATTTTCCATACGGATTGACCTTGACTGGTAATAGAGGTTCCTAAATTAAAGCTGAGCAGTTGTCCTAAATAGGTCAAATATTGTAGCCATAAGGGTTTATCTAGGCCTAAACTCTCTCTTAATGCTTGTTTAGTTGCTTCTGGCGCACGATTTCCTAAAATAGCATCGGCTGGATCACCAGGGGTTGCTCGCAAGAGCAGAAACACAAGGGTAACAATGGTCCACACCATCAAGGGCGCAAGGAGAAGACGGGCTGCTATATAATATTGGATGGATTTAGAACGGGACATTTTAAGAATCTTTGGGGCTTTCTCCCCACATTTTGTTAAATATTGGTAGTTCGATGTAAGAAAATAGTAGCACCAAAAATACATCCTTGATTTTAAATGCACAATCTGCATCATTAAGATGATTTTCTTAAAATATTGAAAGAAGATTAGAGTTTTTGACACCAGATCGCGCTAAGCTAGAAAGAGAAAGCCAAGCAGGGCAGAATTATTATGGCTTTAAGCAGTGTTATCAAGGTTTTGTTAATTGAGGATAATTTAGCAGAAGCGAGACTTTTAAATGAAGTGCTAAAAGGAGCAACAAGACAAGAGTTTCAGTTAATTCATGCCAAACGCCTACAAGATGCTTTAAGTAAACTAGAAGATCAAATATTTGACATTATTTTACTGGATTTAACTTTACCAGATAGCCAGGGACTAGATTCTTTAAGCCCTATTATTGTCAAAACTCCTCATCTCCCTATTGTCGTTTTAACGAATATGAACGATGAAGAATTAGCTTTAGAAGCTGTGAGAAAAGGTGCGCAGGATTATTTAGTGAAACGTCATATAACCCTTGATACTTTAGTGCGTTCCATTTGTTATGGTATTGAACGTAAACAGATGGAAGAAAGATTAAGAGAAGCCAATCAAGCTTTAGAAAAAAGAGTAGAAGAAAGAACTATTCAACTATTAAAAGCCCAAGAACTTAACCAACTAAAATCAGAATTTGTTTCGATGCTTTCCCATGACTTTCGTAATCCTTTAAATACCATACTATTGTCGTCAGGCTTATTAGAAGATAGTCGTGATCAATTAACAAAAGAGCAACAAGTATATTATTTTCAGATGATTCGTCAGGCCGTTCAAGATATGAATCAACTTTTAAGTGAGGTTTTATTATTAGGGAAAGCCGATGCAGGAAAATTGAAAGCTAATTTTGAACCGATTGATATCAAAGGTTTTTGTCAACAAATTATCGCTTCTTTAAACCTTTCTTTAGAAAATAGTCATCAAATTAATTTAGAATTTCAAGGAAACTTTGATGAAGAATTATGGGATAGCAAACTCCTCTGGCATATTCTTCATAATCTTCTTAATAATGCCATTAAATATTCTCCCAAAGGGGGCAAAATAGACGTTAAGATTATTCAAGAAGAAAACGCCACTGTCTTCAAAATTAAAGATCAAGGAATCGGCATATCTGAAACAGCCCAAAAACACCTGTTTGAACCCTTTTATCGTGCTGATAACATTAGTAATATATCAGGAACAGGATTAGGGTTAGCCATTGTTCGTAAATGTGTAGAAGCTTACAAAGGGAATGTCCTTGTAGAAAGTCAGCTAGGACAAGGGACAACCTTTACGGTAATTTTACCCCGACAGCAACCACTTACGATTAAAATAGAGAAAAGTCGAGAACAGCTATCATCATGAGTTAAGGATTATGAGTACACAAAAAGATTCTCATCCTAGCGAATTTACCCGTACTCCTCCCTGGGGAACTGTTACCATGTTAGAAGAAGGTCCGCGCTATCGTATTAATCGGATTCAGGTTAACCCCGGACAACATATTAGTACCCAGATGCACTATCATCGTAGCGAACATTGGATAGTGGTGTCAGGAACTGCTAAAGTCATTTTTGATGGACAAGAACAACTTTTAAAGCAAAAAGAATCTACTTATGTCCCCATGAATACTCGTCATCGTGTGGAAAACCCTGGAGTCATTCCTTTAGTGATGATTGAAGTTCAGAATGGAGAATATTTAGGAGACGATGACATCATTCGTTTCGCCGAAGAATAAAAAAATTAGTAATCATGAGTAAACCATCATGATGCTTGATTATGGAGGCTCTTCTCTTCCCTATCAATATCAATCATTCCCATGATAGAGTGATTGAGGGTTAAAATCCATTAAAATAATCTATATTTTCATAGGAGTTTGCGAAAGGATTAGATACGATGGTAGAAGGAGGTTAGTCTAAGATTGAAGTCTTAACCAGCTAGGAATAAGAAGATTGATTAACCCCTCTCAAAGATGAATTAAGCAAGGAGGGAGTATTCAAGATGAAGGTCTTAATCACTGTCATTCTGTTAACCCTTGCTTTATTCTTAATGGATCGGCAAGAACCTGATCTAAGACATAGATTATTAACAACACGAGAGTGCATTGGTTGTCATTTAGAAAATGCCGATTTACAGGGGTTAGATTTACGAGAAGTTAATTTAGAAAAGGCTAATTTAAAACACGCAAACTTACACGAAACGAATTTAACCAGTGCTAATCTAAAAAATGTCAATCTGGAAAAAGCAACGTTAACAGAAGCACAATTAAAAGAAGCAAATCTCAGTGGAGCAAATTTATTTGAAGCTAATTTGTCCGAAAGTAACTTAGAGCAGTCTATCTTAAGAAACGCAAACCTAACCAATGCTAATCTCTATAAAAGTATTATCAAGAATGCTGATATTCGACAAGCATTATTGATAGGAAGTAAGCTATCTTATGCTAATCTTGAAGGGGCTAATTTAGAGAAAAGTAATTTATCAGCTAATAATGAATGTCCGAGTATGTTAGTGAAGGTGAACCTCAAAAAAGCGAATTTATTTGAAGCTAATTTAGAAGGAGCTTGGTTAGTTAAAGCACAGTTGATAGAAGCTAACTTACAAGCAACGAATTTAAAATATGCTAACCTAAAAAATGCCAATTTAGCAGGGGCAAATCTCAACAATTCTAGGCTCGATCATGCCATTTTAGAACAAGTTAATTTTTGTGGTACAATCATGGGAAATGGTGCCGTTTCTGTCAAAGGATGTTCACTTAAAAAAGTCAATGGTTTCCCCTCTATTAATTATCGCAAGCATTACCCTGTCAGTCGCTATTTTAATTAACCGTACTTTTAAAAGTGACTTCGGTTGGTTTAACCGTTTACGTCGCCCACAATGGTTAACCTTTGAATGGGCCATTCCTTTTATCTGGATAATAGTTTTTATTTGTGGTGTTTATTCAGCTTATGAAGTTTGGATAAAACAACCTGGAAGCCAGCAAACTTGGTTATTAATGGTGGGGTATTTACTATTAGAAATATTGATCATGGCCTATACCCCTGTCATGACTAAACTTCGTAGCTTACGAGTAGGAACAATAATCGGTGCAACTGGTTTTTTTTGGGGATTAATTATGGCTGTTTTGGTGTGGCCAATATCTCCAGAATCGTGCTTCTTATTATTCCCTTATTTGTTATGGAGTCCCATCGGAACTTATGTAACTTGGGAAATGATTTCTTTGAATCCTTTGGATAATTAATAATTAATAATTGACAATCAATAATTGATCATTTGAAGCTCTATGTATAGTCTCATAGGGGGTGCTTTTTATGTTAGAATAGAAAAGGATAAGCAACTAAAATCAATTAATATTTAACATCGGGCGTTTTTGTCAAAAATTAAGGCAAATATTCCCTAAACAATCCCTGTTAACGGAGTTAAAAAACTTATGACCATCCCTCAAGATAGAATTATCCCTACAGATTTGAGTAATGAAATGTCCCGTTCTTATTTAGAATACGCAATGAGCGTTATCGTGGGACGAGCATTACCCGATGCGAGGGATGGTTTAAAACCCGTTCACCGTCGGATTCTCTATGCCATGTATGAGTTGGGTTTAACCCCCGATCGCCCTTTTAGAAAATGCGCCCGTGTCGTCGGGGAAGTATTAGGTAAATATCATCCTCATGGGGACACGGCAGTATATGACGCATTAGTAAGAATGGCCCAAGACTTTTCCATGCGCAGTCCCCTCATTGAAGGTCATGGGAACTTCGGCTCGGTGGATAATGATCCCCCCGCCGCCATGCGTTACACAGAATGTCGTCTGCAAGCCTTATCCACCAACGCCCTCTTACGAGATATTGAAGCCGATACCGTTGACTTTGCCGATAACTTTGATGGCTCGCAACAAGAACCCATCGTACTCCCGTCCAGAATACCGCAACTCCTCCTCAACGGTTCATCAGGTATTGCCGTGGGTATGGCCACCAATATCCCCCCTCATAACCTCGGAGAATTAATCGATGGCACCATAGCCTTGATCCATAACCCAGAGTTAACTGAAAAAGAACTGATCAAAATCATCCCCGGTCCAGACTTTCCCACCGGTGGACAAATCTTGGGGCGATCGGGTATCCACGACGCATATATAACAGGAAGGGGTTCGATTACCATGCGCGGGGTAGCAGAAATAGAAACCATCGAACAGCGAGGCCGTCCAGATAAAGAAGCCATTATTATTACTCAACTGCCCTATCAAACTAATAAAGCAGCATTAATTGAACGTATCGCAGACTTAGTTAATGATAAACGCATCGACGGCATTTCCGATATTCGCGATGAAAGCGATCGTGACGGAATGCGAGTAGTGATCGAACTAAAACGGGATGCTTATCCGAGGGTTGTTCTCAACAATATTTATAAACAAACCCCCGTCCAAGGGAACTTTGGTGCGAATATGTTAGCTCTAGTTAACGGGGAACCTCAACTCTTAACAATCAAAGACTTTTTAACCGTTTTTATCGATTTTCGCATAGAAACCATTACCCGTAGAACCCAGTACGAACTGCGTAAAGCAGAAGAAAGGGACCACCTCTTACAAGGGTTATTAATCGCCTTAGATAACTTAGATGCTGTTATTCAACTTATTCGGGGAGCGGCTGATACTACCACCGCCAGGGAACAGTTAATGGAACAGTTCGGTTTATCTACAGTGCAAGCCGATGCCATACTACAAATGCAACTGCGTCGTTTAACCGCCTTAGAAGCCGAAAAAATACACGGCGAACATGAAGAGTTGCAGCTAAAAATTGCCGACTTAAAAGACATTTTGGCTCGACGCGAAAGGATCGAAGCCATTATCGAAGAAGAATTAAGCCAAATCAAAACCATTCATGCCACTCCTCGACGCACCGAAATAATACATGACGACGGAGAAATAGTCGATACTGACCTCATTGCTAACGAACAAGCCATTATCCTCCTCACAGAACAAGGTTATATCAAACGGATGCCCGTGAGTACCTTTGAAGCCCAACAAAGGGCAACCAGAGGGAAAGCCGCCGCTAAGATTAAAGAAGACGATGGGGTAGAACACTTTTTAAGCTGTTGTGACCACGATCAAGTCCTCTTTTTCAGCGATCGTGGGGTGGTTTATGCGGTCAATGCCTATCAAATACCAGCAGCTTCTCGAACGGCCCGAGGGATTCCCATTGTGCAGATGTTACCGATTCCCAAAGATGAAAAAATTACCTCTATCGTTGCCGTAAGTGAGTTTAGTGACGATGTCTTCCTGGTGATGTTAACCCGCAATGGTTACATAAAAAAAACCGCCCTTTCAGCATTTAGTAATATTAGAACTAATGGACTGATTGCCATTTCCCTCGGAGAAGGGGATCAACTGCGATGGGTGCGACTAACCAGAGAAGAAGATAGTATTATTTTGGGAACCCGTAAAGGGATGGCCATTCATTTTCATGCCGATAACCAGCAACTGCGGCCTTTGGGAAGAGCAACTAGAGGGGTGAGAGCCATGAAGTTGAAGAAAGATGATGAATTAATTAGCATGGATATTCTTCCCTCTCAAGTAACCGCAGGAATGGAAGATAGTCCCGAAGATGACGACATGATAGATAGCGAAAACGAAGAGTTAACCGAAGCAGAAACTACCGCAGGACCTTGGATTTTAGCCATTACCAACGGCGGTTATGGCAAGCGGGTTCCTATCTCCCAGTTTCGCCTACAACGACGAGCAGGAATGGGAGTACGAGCTATTAAGTTTAAGTCAAAAACAGATTGTTTAGCCTCCCTCCATGTGGTGAATGCAGAGGATGAGTTAATGATTGTTTCTAACCGAGGTATTATTATTCGTCAAGCAGTGGATGCCATTTCCATGCAGTCTCGCGCTGCGACGGGGGTTAGGGTACAACGCTTAGATAGTGAAGATGCGATCGCTGCTGTTGCCTTGGTTCCTCCGGCTCCTGAAACGGAAGGAGAAGAAGAAACAGAAGAAGTGATTGACGAATAAAACCCTCTTAATGTTTACACAGAGAACTTTTATGAGGGCTTAATATTATTAAGCCCTCAGATGATTTAATTAAGTGCTACTAATTGAGGTTCAGTTTGAGGTGCAAGAGGAAGGGAATCCCCAGAAGTTCCACAATAAATCTCACAAGAATTATTCGGACTTTCAATTAACTTAACCTTTTCTAAATTTCCTCCTAACTTTTTAACAGGTTCTTGTAGGATTTGTGCAATATAAAGGGCAATATTTTCGGCTGTGGGTACAACTTCGGCAAAGTGGGGAATATCCTTATTCAAGAAATTATGATCAAAAGGTTCTACCACATACTCATCAACAATGTTTTGTAATGCAACTAAGTCAATCAGCATACCAGTACGCGCATCTATCTCTCCACTAACAGAGACTTCTAAATGATAATTATGACCGTGGCCATGAGTACGGGCACATTTACCATATATTTTAGTATTTTCTTCTAAAGTGAGGTCTGGACGGGCAAGACGATGGGCAGCACTAAAATGGGTTTGAATGTTTAATGTGGCTTTCATGGC
>JASJEA010000181.1 GCA_030064935.1 Crocosphaera sp.
CAGCCCCTTGTCGAGGTGTCGGGGGTGATGAGCCTAGATAACTGGCGTAGGGGAATACCCCTGTGGGCAGAAATATCCCGTCGTGAGTCGGGAAGCCCACGCTATACTGCCTAGCAGTTAGCGTGGGAGGATGTCACTTCTCTAAAGCTGTTTGAGATGAATATTTGCGAATGGAGCAGAGCGGAATCAGCAAATATTTATTGAGAACAGCACCCAGGGGGTATGGGGGAAGTATTCCCCCATCTAAATAATATGAGCGATCAGCCATTTCGATGTATATTGTTCTTAAAACGTTTTCAATAGACCCAGCATCTATGACTGCTAACTTTAATAATAGTAATAAGCCTTCTAAAGAAGATTTTGTTAATAAAATTGCATTAGGTCTCTTTTCAGAATTTATATCGAATACTAATGTCAGTTTTCCTAAAGACGAAGATTTTCAGAAATTATTGAGTTTAGTAAAAAAAATTTTATTTACAACAAAACTTATTTCAGTATATGAAGATTATCAGAATAAAATTAACTATCTAGATCAGCATAATTCACTTAATAATCATGTTGCATCTATCCTTGCTAAATCTTATATATCACCCTATTATCCTATATTAGCTAAATCAATAGTTATAAAATTTAGAGAAGTTATAGATTCAAAATCAATAGAAAACTTAGAGCTTTTAGAAAAGATTTTAAGATTACTTGTTGATAAAACATCTGAAATGATTTTAATACCTTTTCTGGAAAAAATTTTTGATGAGGTTATTCTAAGCCCAGATTCAGAATTAATTTTAGGATTTGCTGGTGGTATCGAAAATAGATTTGATGCTATTATTACTAATAATTTAGAATCACAAGATAGAGAAGAAGTTATTAGTTATATAAAGAAAATTACTAATGATGTAGAAGAAATAGTTGAAAAAAACAATAAACTAGAGTTAAAATTACGTTCACAAATTAGAGATGTTGAAAATAAACTTTACATTGAGGAAAAAAATTATAGAAGTTTATCAATAAACTATTCAGATTTAAAAAATAAAGCAAAATTGCTTCAAAATCACAGAACTATATTGATTATAGCTGTTATTTTATTGGTTTTATTGATAATAGCATTAGGGGTTTTTGTATAATAAATACAAAAATATTAGGAACATCTCAATTTTGTAAATTGGCTGATTTAGAACGGCTGAAATCCTTATCTACTATTGCCTTGAGATATTTACTTATAAAAATAGGATACTCTTATAATATTACTGGTTAAAATTTAAGATAATAGAATAATAAAAACTAACAAATACCACAGTTAAATAAACGCTTATAGAATTCTTTCAAAAAGCTACGATAATCTCCTCTGGGTTTAAGTACATTTACTTTAGCTTTAAAGGAATAATATTCGTTACTATAATTAGTTTTTTTTGATAGAAAATCTGCACTTAAGTTAAGTAGCTGTTTGCCTACATCTCCCCAGTTTTTTACTGGGTTTCCTCCTTCCACATATTTTGTAACTTCTTCTAAGTTTATAAGAGCTTTATAAGGGTAAACGATAGGTTGTAAGTAGCTTGTGTCTTTATCAAACCAAGTTTCACAAGTAACAGAATCAAATTTTTTTCCTAATGATATAGTGTAAGTATTATTTCCATACCATCCTAAAAACTCTATAAATCTACTAATTGTTTCTTGCTCAAAAATCTTTTTCTGAACACTAAAACCATATTTTCCTAAACTATAATTTACCCATAGTTGGTCTAATATACGTAGATCAATACAAGATAGCTTTATACAATCTTCTTTTTCTAAATATCCTTTATTTGTACAGTTGGCCATTTTCAATAAGATTTTTTTAGTTTCTTTATCAGCTTCATAATATTCTTTTACAAGTAGAAAATCACGTAATGTATTGTAATCAATTTGACTTTCAGTAGCAATATTAGCCCAGTAAGACATTTTTAAAATCTATACTCATAAACCATCAATAATCTATTAACTAGCTTAGCATATGTTTTCATTCGTTTACTAGGGATAAAACTAGCGAAGATGACATGAGGGAGAATCTAGATAATTTTGTAGCTTTCAATATTTAATATAATAAAAATCAGTAGGAAATAATCTGGTCTTATTTTTGAGGGATTCAGAATCACGAAATATTCTTTTTCTGATGTATGACACAAAGCCAATATAATCAAACTTTAGAGCTTATAACTTGACGAAAGCCTACATGAAAGTTAACCGACATGGCCGAGCCAAGATTTTAACCATAGAAGAGATCCAGATATTATTTTCTGACGGGTTACAACTGGAACGAGATCGGGTACTATTTGGGGTCATGTTGTTTACGGCCTGTCGAATTAATGAAGCTTGCACTTTAAGAACAACGGATGTCTATGATCGCCGTGGACGTGTCATGGATGAGATCATCTTCCGTAAACAGAACACCAAGGGCAAATTAGCCACCAGAACCATCCCCGTGTTTGAGGACTTAAGGGTACTGTTAACCAACTACAGCATAAATCGCTCAGAACGCTACTTATTCCCTGGCAGGTTAGAAGGGCATATACAACCGGATAGCGCGTCTAGAATCTTCAGAAGAGCCTGTATAAGTGTGGGAATTGTTGGGGCCTCCACTCACAGCTTCAGGAGGACGGCGTTAACTCAGATGAGTAATGGCGGAATTCCATTGAGGGTGATCCAGGAGGTGAGTGGCCACAGAAATTTAGGACAGCTTCAAAAATATTTAGAGGTTCAACCGGATCAAGTTCGTGGTGCGATCGCATCATTGTCCATGTTAAGTCCTGGGTATGGGGATGGGGGAGATCAATGTCATGAAATCTTGATAGACAAAATAACTACTTTTTCTGATGTAGAACACAAAGCAGATATAATCAAGCTTTAAGCCTAATTACTTAACGAAAGGCTACATGAAAGTTAACGGACATGGCCGAGCCAAGATTTTAACCATAGAGGAGATTCAGATATTATTCTCTGACGGGTTAAAACTGGAACGAGATCGGGTGATGTTTGGGGTGATGTTGTTTACGGCCTGTCGAATTAATGAAGCTTGTACCTTGAGGACAACGGATGTCTATGATCGTCGTGGCCGTGTCATGGATGAGATCATCTTCCGTAAGCAGAACACTAAGGGGAAATTGGCCACTCGAACCATCCCAGTGTTTGAGGATTTAAGGATATTGCTGACTGACTACCGGATAGCGCGCCAAGAGAAGTATTTATTTCCTGGGAGGTTAGAAGGGCATATACAACCGGATAGCGCGTCTAGAATCTTCAGGAAGGCGTGTATAAGTGTGGGAATTGTTGGGGCATCCACTCACAGCTTCCGGAGGACGGCATTAACCCAGATGAGTAATGGCGGAATTCCGTTGAGGGTGATCCAGGAGGTAAGTGGCCATAGAAATTTAGGACAGCTTCAAAAATATTTAGAGGTTCAACCGGAACAAGTTCGCGGTGCGATCGCCAGTCTGTCCATGTTGAGTCCGGATATCCCCCTGGGGGGGGATAAATGTCATGAAATCTTGATAGACAAGAAATCTACAAATCTTGACCTCGATACTCATCCTGAAGCTCCCTTGAGTATCCCTGATGTAATAGACGATTAAACCTTAAGAGTTAATTATTTTTCTTAAATTTATTAATCTAGTCTAGATATTTAGGTTTAAATGCGGTTAGGCTTCTAATTCATTTGTGTAGACTTTGGGAAAGGTTTAAAATCTTACTTATACATATTACTGACAAAAAAAATCAGGGGGTTTCCTGACATGAAGTGTAATTCTTTACTTGAATCCGGTCGTTAGATTCCGAACAAAATCCAGTATTGCTTCAAAGCCAAGGGGAAACCAAACCCCAAAACAAAATCAATCATTTCTACTTTGAAGTTTACCGCTTTTTCGTACGTTTCTGAAAGGGACTAAGTAAGAAGACTCAAACAATTGCAGATTGCAGATTGCAGATTTTAGATTAATTGTTGATTTTAGAGGGTAGATTTGAAATTTCCCGATATTTAAAAACAAGAGCTTGTATTTACTCAATCTCCAATCTCCAGTCTCCAATCTCCAATCTCCAGTCAGAGCAAGCCCCCTTGTGTAGCAGCACAAGAGGACTGGGTTAATGGATGCCACAACAATTAAACGGGAATTTATCAACAACAGTGCGATCGCCACTAACGTTTACGATTTAGCGGTCAAAATCAGCCCTGACATCGAAATTAACCCCATTACCAAAGAAGTGATGGGAACACCCCTGTATGACCTCCTGGGCTGGAAATATACCCGATTTGGTCATCAGGCTAAACCCAACCTGCTTGGGGCGACCTTCTTCCAAGAAACGGGGGAACCCTGGCAAAGTAAGCTCTTTGGGTTCTTCGATAATGGGACCCGAACGGGAAAATATTACGCTCAAGCAGGGATTGGCGACGTTCCCTACATTCCCCCCGTCCCCCAAGAAATTCGGGAAAATATCGCCCTTAAATACGACCTCACCCCTCCAGAGGAAGATCAGCCATTTTGGCCATGGTTCACCCAAAATAAAATAATCCCCCTAGTCATCGATGAAGGAGCCAAGAAAGCCCTTTGTACCTTGTCAGGGGATAATGCCTCAGTTTCTCTGTTTGGCTGCACCTGTGGGGCAAAATGGAACGCTCTGACAAAACGCTATGAATTAATACCCCAACTAAAACCCCTAGTGGCTGACCGTCCGGTGATCATTACGATGGATCAGGGGGACACTAAACCGTCATCCATTAACGCCGTTAAACAAAGCATCAAACGCTTAGGGAAAGCCATTAAAAATGAAAGGGGGGAGCCATTAGTCGCCGTTTGGGACCGCTCCCTAGGCAAAGGCATCGACGATGTAGCAGCCAATCATGGCCACAAGAAAGTTCAAGAAATCTTAGATAACGCCATTCCCTTCGATGAATGGTTAGGATCTCAGGTTAAAACCGACTATTTAACTTATTTACCCTCTGTTAAGATTAATGAACGTTACTTCAACGTTGAGATTCCCGATAATAGGTTAGTGTGCATGAAAGGAGTTCAAAGCACAGGGAAAACAGAACGGTTAGCCCGGCGTTGTCGTAAACTCCTCAAAAAAGGCCATCCTCTCTTTGTCCTCTCCCACCTAGAAAATTTAGCTAGGGCATTAGGAGAACGGTTAGGGGTTCCCTATCGGACCGAAAGAACTGACGACGGTACGGTTTTAGGATACGCTTTAGTGACCGATTCCCTAAGACCCAAACGAAAAGGCTTTAACGCAGATCATTGGAACCCGGAACGCTGGCGAGACATGAAAGCCCCTGTGGTGATCATCGATGAGTGTGAACAGGTGATCTGGCATACCCTAGACGGGAAAACGGATATTAGTGATTATCGTGTTCAAGTTCTTAAGGAACTGAAAAAATTATTGAACATTGCCCATCAAATAATCTTGGCTGATGCTGACCTCTCCGATGAGGGCATTGAGTTTATTCAAGGGTTATTAGATGAAAAGGTCGAGCCTTATATTATGGTCAATGACTATCAACATGAAGGGTGGGATTATTTTACTTTCTCTTCGACCTTAGAATGGCATTCAAGACTAATGAAAAAAGCTAAGTCAGGGAAAAGGTTATTAATCTTAACGGCGGCTCAAAAGGTAACGTCTAAGAACGGAACGATAGCTATTGAAAATAGATTACTATCCTCATTTTCCCAGGACGAAATCTTAAGATATGATAGTGAAACTCTAACGGAAAAAGGACACCCTGCTTATGAAGAAAAAGGAGACTTAAATACCTTATTTAAAAAATATAAGTTTGTGGTAGCTTCTCCTTCCATTGTCAGTGGGATAAGTTTAGATTTTCAAGGACATTTTGATGAAGTTTGGTGCTTATCGACAGGAGCGATTACTCCGACCAATATTGTCCAATTCCTATGGAGATTACGGGATAACGTACCGAGATTTCTTTATGTTGATAAAATTAGTAATATTGGGTTAGTGGGGAATGGGTCAACAAATGCCACCAAGTTAATGCGGGGTGAATATAAGAAGTGTGAGCTAACCATAAACTCCTTAAAGGAATTTGATTATCTTTGTGTAGATGATGTAGATACTCCGATTGACTCGATTTGTATGAGAACCTGGGCGAAAATGGGGGCGAGAATAAATCGACATAATAAAAACTATCGAGAGATGGTTTATGCTTTATTAGATGCCCAAAACCATCGACGCTATCATTGGTCAGATTGTTTAGACCCAGAAGAGAAAAAAGCAGAAAGAAAGAGCTTAACGGATAATAGAGATCAAGGGATGAATGAGGATTGTGAGCAACAGGTTCAAGCTAAAGAGATTGAAGCTACTGAGGCTAAAAGGATTGAGGAGACTATCATTAAAAGCAAGGAAGAAAAAGCACAACTAGGACGATACAAACTCAAGCAAAAGTATGGGCAAGTAACTTTTGAAATCGCCAAAGCGGATCTGGTAGGGTTACATCCTAAGTTGAAGCTGCATTATCATCTGACGATGGGGCGTGAGTTTATCGAAGCCAAGGACACGGCTAAAGTAAAAACCCTATTAGAGAATAATGAGGGGGCGGCCTTTGTGCCTGATGTAAATCGGGTGACAAAAATTAATAGAGTGAAAGGGTTAGAGGCGTTAGATGTTCTTGGATTAGTGGACTTGAATCGGGAGTTTATGGCCACGGATGAGGATCTAGTTAAACGGGCTAAATTGGCCATTCACAATACAGAAGAAATTAAAACCGTCTTGGGGATCTCTATTTGTCAGCCGACGGCGAACCCGAAAACGGGAGAGATGACTGTCCCTTCTATTAAAGTGACACGACAACTACTTAATTTAATTGGCTATGATTTGAAACGCACTGAACGGCGGATGATCAATGGTAAACAACAACATATATATAAAGTAGTGGATCTGCTGCCTTCTCAAACCCGCTCAGAGATATTTAATTACTGGCTGACCAAAGATAAGGAATATTCTATGGTGTCTGATGAAAGCATAGAGAAAGCACAAGAGAATCAAGTAGCACGACAGACCGTATACAGTAAGTCGACCTCTCGTTCTAATGGGGAGGGGCATCGAACTGTAGTGCCACCACCGACTCTATCCGCTTCTTCTCCGGTAGCACGACAGACCGTATACAGTAAGTCGACTCCTCGTCCCGTCTCAAGCGTCCCGCCGTTAAAAGTGGGGACTCTGATCATCAGTCAAGCCACCATGAAGATAGGGAGAATTGTCTCAGTATCCGAGAAGCTGTCTGAGGTGTTGGTCGAGGAAAGTGGATCAAGTTAGCCGTTATCAGTTATCAAGTTTCTGGGATGAGGTGGAGTTAATTTTTTAACGAGCCGCTGCAAAAAGGATTCGGTTGTAATTGTCCCTTAACTTCATACTTTCCAATAACTTCACTGTATTATTGGGATTCTCTATATCTGTCTCGTACTCAAAATTCTGAATGTTCAGAGGACAAACCTGCTTGCTTTGTGAAGTGATATAACCTTTATTTGGGTCAAGGGTTAGGATCACGTTAATGCCCCCCTGAGAAGGAGGAGAGTGGACAAGAGCGATTGTGTCTAAAAATTTTTCTGCCATTGCTGAATCAGGAAACTCTGCGTCTCCCTTACGTCGTCGTCCGTCAGTACAGTTTATGCAAAAACCAAGTAACTGTGGTTCAGTTTGAGTAGCGAGGAAAACACTACTGTCAGAGGCTATCGTGAGAATTAAAATGTCTCCCTCTTCCCAAGCATCTTCTCGCCACCAATGACCAAAATCAGGTAGTCCTTTATTTGATGGAACGTTTCCATAATTAGGATCTAACTTTTTACGTCTTTTGGCTTCACCCATAACTTCTTGTTTGTCATATCTGTATTAATTGTAATGAAATCACCTAGATTAAGCCGTCTATATTATTGGGTCCGATGAGAGTGAGGGGCGTGGGTTGATCGTAGCTGACGAAACTGGGATAGAGATCATCCCCTATCGGTATGGGGTGCTATGGCCATCTCAACGAGTGGGTTGAGTTTGAGTTTTATGGGGATGCTGATCTACGAAAAGAGATCAAAAAAAAAACAAATTCCTTCCCCATCTGCCCGTTGGGGGTTCTAGGGGGTATCCCCCTAGACAGTGACTCCGTACTGACTTTTGGAACGAAGTGACAAAACGTCAGTACATGGAGTGCGCTGGCTTAGAAAACGCTCAGGGGGGAGTAGATCGCCCCCAATGTCGGGGACAACTGGAAAAAATACCTTGATTTTGGGCGTTACTCAGACGTTACTATCAGGTGTCGATGGGTTATTAAACGTTACTACTCGTTATTAATTGTTACTGTTCGTTATCAATTTTCGGGCAATTTTTTGTTGGCGAAAAAATCAACAAATGACGCTCAGTAACGGTTCGTAGCATCTAGTGACGTTTAGTGACGGTGAGTAACAACTTAACAACGAACAGTGACGTTTAAAAAAATACCCTAAAAATGGGGTGTTTTCGTCATTGAATGAACCAGTGAAAAAATAAGGCCACCCAGGTTGATAAAAAGTGGGTGCTGGTTATGGTCACTGTTGGTCATCTAAAAGGACAAACCCGTTTTAGATTTCCTTAAGATCATATCATTTAATGTGTGCCTCACGATCAAGCGTCGACAGATGGGACACATAAGTGCGGCCTGTTATGGGGCCTGAAGGGTAAGATGTACTATTCAACTAGAATTTTTGTTCTCCCATCGTCTTCTTAATCCTCCAGTTAACTTATGCCAAAGAATAAAAGTATAAGCACAAAATACTCAGATAAAATGTCTTAGTAAACTTCGCTTATGTCTAATATATTTATGAAAGACTATATTCCCGGCTATAAAGAGATAGAAGATTGGCCCATAGAACCAAAGAAACCGTACAGGATAGTTGAGGTTTGTCAATATCGAGACGGAGGGCCTCAAGGTGGAACCTTGGGAATCTATTTGGCCGGCAAGAAAGGAAAGACAATTCCATTTTTTTTCGACAAGATACTGAGTAGGTTATGTTACGGAGAACACCAAAGTAAAGAAGAAGCAGCGTTCATAAAAGTTGGATGTAGTTTTGAAAAAGAAATATATGATGCAATAACATCGGCATTGGAAGGGACGAATATTATGCTCAGTCAGTCGAATAGAATAGATGTAAAAAAGGCTTTAGAAAAAGCACAAGTTTACTCAGGAACGTAGGTCTTGATTAATATCATCTTTTAAGTACAGCGTGCATCTAACACGACTCTCTCTAGCTTTTTTTGCACTATAGCGAAAAAGAAATAGAATTTTATATCAAATCTATTTTTAGTCCTCTACATCCAGTAGAGGATTTTTTATGTTTTCTAGGATCGCATAACTTAAATTATCTGACTCTTCAATTCGACATTTTGAGATAAATTACAAAATTAGCCAATAAAGATATACAGAAACCATAAGTATAACCTATTAATTTTTGATTATCTTTTTTTTGATGATGATAGGAAATAGCTATTTTTATCACCAAACAAACAAAGATAATTAATTCAAATATAATATACAAAATCCACAAACCCAAAAGCACAACCGCCACAAAAAGGTGAACGAAAGACTCATCAGTGGGTTGTGAGGAAAGAAAATAAGTTAAAAAAATAATAGATATTTTAACTAATATAGGAATTGAGAAAGGAATTATAAATTTGTTTGTGTTTATCATACCATTTAAAATCAACTGTCAGGAAAAGCAAACGGGAACGGGAAATAGGGAATAGGGAATAGGGAATAGGGAATAGGGAATAGGTAAGGCTTTCAGTTTAATCAATATTTTTTAAGACAATGCTGTTTATTTATGTCCGACTACTTATCTTTTTGACTTTATTATGGAGATGTCTATTTTAACCTATTATAAATTAAGATTGAAAACTTGTTACAAAAATCAAGTGGTTATAGAAAATCTCTGTTTTCGATATCACTTTAAACCCTTTATTATCTCTGAGAACGCATCCTTGCACGACCTATTCTTTGTCTATACGTTTGTCTAGTTTAATGTATATACAAACTTCTCGACCTCTTTATGTATATACAAAAGATAGACAATATGGCTATAATTGTCTAGTCATAGTTAGACTTAATTATGTATAGACATTACTCTCTAATTAACTAGACAATGAATAAAGATAAATTAATCACCGTCAGAATTGAAGCCGAGAAACGAGAGCAGTTTAAGAAGTGGGTGAAAGAGCAAAACCTTGATATATCAGAGTTTATAACTACTATTATTCAAGCTTGTCTAGACGGACGACTAGACAAAAATTTAATCTCTAACCTTAATCCTTCCTCTGATTCTATTTGTATAGACGATTTAGATAATAAAATTAATCAGCTAGACAAAAAGCTAGACATACGTATAGACAAATTAGAAGAGCAAGTTAATGAATTGATTACTAAGCTAGACACAAGTATAGACACAAGTATAGACACAAAAGAAACTATAGAACCAACCCTAGATGAACAATTAACTAATGCAGAATTAGCTCGGCTATTGGGTGTATCTTCAAGTACAGTTTCTAGATGGGCTACTAAGAAACGTGAGCCACCTAAAAACCTTGAATGGCGATATGATTCCCAACTCAAAAAATGGGTTAAGT
>JASJEA010000182.1 GCA_030064935.1 Crocosphaera sp.
ATTTGTTGGGTAGACTCGATAACGATAGCGTGCTTTCATAGAAATATTATAGCATTTGGTCTGCATATTAAAAACTAAAAGTCGCCCTGAAAGGGCGAGGCTTTAAACCCAATTTTTTGGTAATTTTGAGTGTGATCACAATCACCATCTCAGGGGGTTCTCGGTCACTTTACGTATTTCTCCTTATATTACAATAAATATAAATTAGGTAAATTGCTCCGAGATTATGGCTAAAGCATCGCAAAAACCTCTTCAACCTAACCCTTTTCGTACCTACCGCGATCCCAAAACAGGATTATGGGTTGTCCTTAAAGCCTCTGCAATGGAGGCTAAGCCTCGTCTATCTCAGGTAGAGAAAACCATCTCAGACTAAGGAATTTCTCTCGAACTTCTGTTTAAGATACAATCAGTTGATAACCTGATTAAGCACAGAGGAAGATGACTCAACCTTTAATTCCTGTTATTTTAGCTGGTGGCAAAGGGGAACGCTTTTGGCCCCTATCCCGCCGTAAACGTCCCAAACAATTTTTATCTCTTGATGGTAGTGGGGAAAGTTTATTGCAAGCAACTGCCCAACGTCTGTTACCTCTGGGGCAAACTTGGGATAATCTTTGGGTAATTACCTCTGCTCCCATTGCTGATGGGGTGAGAGAACAATTAGAGAATTTACCTAGTGGTAATCTCTTAGTTGAGCCACAAGGAAAAGATACGGCCCCTGCGGTGGCTTGGACAACTTTAGAAATTAGTAAACGCTACGGAAAAGATGCAGTGATTGGTTTTTTTCCAGCCGATCATTGGATTAAGAATACTGATGAATTTGAAACCACTTTAAAGGCTGCCTCTAACTTAGCAGCAAGGGAAAAAGCAATTGTTACTTTAGGGATTAAACCCAGTTATCCGTCCACGGGTTATGGTTATATTGAACAGGGAAAGTTAACCCACACAATTGATAATTTACCAGTCTATAAAGTGAGTCGTTTCACCGAAAAACCTGACCTGGAAACCGCTAAATCATTTATAGAAACAGGGATATTTAGTTGGAATAGTGGAATGTTTATTTTTCGGGCAGGAGTGGTGTTAGAGGAATTAGAAAAATATGCCCCTCAAGTGATTAAGCCTCTTCAAGAAAAAGGGGAAGCGGCTTATGAGGAATTGGAAAAAAATAGTATTGATTATGCTTTGATGGAAAAGACTCAATTAACTTATGTATTACCGGCTAATTTTAGCTGGGATGATTTAGGAGATTGGAATTCTTTAGAACGCTTAATTGAGGGAGATGGGAAAAACACAGAATTAGGAACTCATGTTACTTTAGATAGCAGAGGCAATATTATTTATAGCAGCAATGATGATGATGTTATCGCCACGATTGGTTTAGAGGATGTGGTAATTGTTCGGGATAAAAATGTTACCCTTGTGGTTCCGAAACATCGTACCCAGGATATTAAAAAACTACTCAAAGAAATACAAAGTAAGGAGCAACTTGAAAACCTGTTGTAAGGTAATGTTTAAACTAGAGAATGTAAAGGTAATTAGGTTTTAATCTAATGGATTAGTAGGGGAAATTGAAGAGATTAAAAATAAGCTAATATCTCCTTAAATTTTCCTCAAAGCAAAAAATATTCTATCTTTATCTAAGATAATACAAAAGAGAAATTAAGATGTTTTCTTTAACCCAAACCAGTGCACGTCAACGAGAGATTATTGAGGTTGTCCTCAGTAATGGGTGGGACTATATGAGGGGTTTATTAACAGGAGGAAAAACAGAAGATCCTCAAGTTCCTACCCCAGAAGTCTTAAAAAATATCTTAGTTGAACTAGGCCCCTTTTATGTCAAGTTGGGGCAAATTTTAAGCACTCGTCCTGATATTTTACCACCTAATTATATTAAAGCCCTAACAGCTTTGCAAGCAGATGTTCCTCCTGTTCCTTGGGATGGGATTGAAAGACTTTTGAGAGAAGAACTAAAACAATCTATTGAGTCAGTTTTTAGTAATATTAATCAAGTTCCTATTGCTGCTGGTTCCATTGGACAAATTCATCGAGCAACCTTAACCACAGGAGAAGAAGTTGCCATTAAAGTTCAACGTCCAGGAATTGATAAAATTGTCGATCAAGATATTAGTTTAATTAAAGGAATTGCCGAATTAGTTTCTTTAACAGAGTTTGGACAAAACTATGATATTGTTAAACTGGCTGATGAATTTTCTCAAGCCATTAAAGCTGAATTGAACTTTACCAAAGAAGCAGATTATACTGATAGAATTAGACAAAATTTATCAGAAAGTGGTTGGTTTGATACAGAAGAATTAGTCATTCCTAAAGTCTATTGGGAAATGACAACGGAAAAGATTTTAGTCTTAGAATGGTTACAGGGTAAACCTATTTTAAAAGCGGATTTAACTATTCCAGAAAGTAGTAAACCCCTCACTAAAAAGAAACAGGAAATTACCACTTTATTGTTTAGGGCTTTTTTCCAACAAATCTATTTAGATGGCTTTTTTCACGCCGATCCTCATCCAGGTAATATCTTTTATTTAGATAACGGAAAAATTGCTATTATTGACTGTGGAATGGTAGGGAGACTTGATCCTCGTACCCAACAAATTTTGACAGAATTATTGTTAGCAATTTTTGATTTAGATGCTCAAGGTTGTACCCAGTTAACCATTGAATTATCTGAGTCCGGACAACCCCCTAGTTTAGAAGTATTAAAAGGGGACTATGAAAGAATTTTACGCAAATATTATGATATTAGTCTCTCCCAATTTAACTTTAGTGAAGTGGTTTATGAAATATTACAAATTGCTCGGCAAAATAAGTTAAAAGTTCCAGGAAATTTAGGGCTTTATGCCAAATGTTTAGCCAACTTAGAAGGAGCGGCAAGACAGTTTAACCCTGAGATTAATCTCTTTGACGAAATTAAACCATTAATGACCGATTTGTTCCGCCGCCAGTTAATCGGAGATACCCCCTTACAAACCAGTTTAAGAACAGTTTTAGACCTAAAATCTATCTATTTAAAAACACCTCGACAAGTAGAAATTTTACTAGATAGATTATCTTCAGAAACCTTACAGTGGAATCTTAGATTAAAGGAATTAGAACCTTTAAGACGGAGTGTAGATGCCTCGGCTAATCGTCTTTCTTTTAGTATTGTTTTAGGTTCATTAATTATGGGGGCTGCCATCATTTCTATTGGTTCCCCTACCCAACAATTATCTTTAATTAGTACCGTTTTATTCGCAGCAGCGAGTTTATTAGGGGTTTGGTTAATTGTTAGTATTTTACGCTCAGGAAGATTGAGGTGAACCAGACAACCTATCAAAGTTCGGGAACCCGTACCCAGACAACTATTGCCATAGCTCCCCATATTTCGCTAAATTAGCACTCGGAAGGTGAGAGTGCTAAACTTTTTAAACCAGCCCTCAACCTGAAAAATAAACATCAGGAGGATTCATTACATGGCAGCACTTAGTATCAACGTTTCTACCGTTAAGCCCCTTGGCGATCGCATTTTCGTCAAAGTCAGCCCTGCTGAAGAAAAAACAGCAGGAGGGATTTTACTTCCCGATAACGCCCAAGAAAAGCCCCAAATAGGGGAAGTTGTAGCCGTGGGACCTGGAAAACGCAATGATGATGGTAGTCGTGCGGAACTAGATGTGAAAGTTGGCGATAAAGTCCTTTACTCCAAATATGCAGGAACCGATGTCAAGCTATCTGGAGATGACTACGTATTACTATCGGAAAAAGATATTTTAGCCGCCGTTGCTTAATTGCGTCCTTTGGGCAAAGTCAAAAGGCAACAATAAAAAGGCAAAAGTTGAAAATAGGCCTAAAGTTGGGCTGAAAGCCTCCTCAGATGATGAGGAAAAAATAAAAAAATGATCATTTTTTGAATCTTCTTACTTTAGGAAGAGGTAGAACTTTTGACTTTCGACTTCTAACTTTTGACTTGTGAACATCCCATTAGGCGAACCTTTATCCACTCCCTTTATTCATCCATCGAGAATCTAATCATCAAGAGGCATAACCTATGGCTAAATCCATTGTTTACAACGAAGATGCACGTCGCGCCCTAGAAAGAGGAATGGACATCCTCGCTGAGTCTGTAGCCGTTACCCTTGGACCCAAAGGCCGTAACGTTGTCCTAGAAAAGAAATTTGGGGCCCCGCAAATCATCAACGACGGGATCACCATTGCTAAAGAAATTGAATTAGAAGATCATATCGAAAATACAGGGGTTTCCTTGATTCGTCAGGCAGCCTCCAAAACCAACGATGTCGCTGGAGACGGAACCACCACCGCCACAGTTTTAGCTCATGCCATCGTTAAAGAAGGGTTACGCAACGTTGCAGCAGGTGCTAACCCCATCGCCCTAAAACGCGGTATTGATAAAGCTACCGACTTTTTAGTGGAAAAAATTGCCTCCCACGCTAACCCCATCGAAGATTCTAAAGCGATCGCCCAAGTAGGTGCCATTTCTGCCGGCAATGACGAAGAAGTGGGTCAAATGATTGCTGAAGCTATGGACAAAGTCGGCAAAGAAGGGGTAATCTCCTTGGAAGAAGGGAAATCCATGTTCACCGAACTGGAAATTACCGAAGGGATGCGTTTTGATAAAGGATACATTTCCCCTTACTTTGTCACCGATCCCGAACGGATGGAAGCAGTATTTGAAGAACCCTGCATCCTCATCACCGACAAAAAAATTAACCTTGTTCAAGATTTAGTTCCTGTTTTAGAAAAAGTTGCTCGTCAAGGTAAATCTTTAGTGATCATTGCTGAGGATATCGAAAAAGAAGCCTTAGCAACCCTAGTGGTGAACCGTTTACGAGGTGTTCTCAATGTAGCCGCCGTCAAAGCCCCTGGATTTGGCGATCGCCGTAAGCAAATGCTCGAAGATATTGCAGTATTAACTGGTGGTACCGTTATCAGTGAAGATGCCGGACTGAAGTTAGAAAATGCCTCAGATGAGATGTTAGGAGGGGCTCGTCGGGTGATTTTAACCAAAGATAACACCACCATTGTTGCTGAAGGCAACGAAGAAGGGGTTAAATCCCGTTGTGATCTCATTCGTCGTCAAATCGATGATTCTGACTCTTCCTACGACAAAGAGAAGTTACAAGAGCGTTTAGCTAAATTATCTGGTGGTGTGGCTGTTATCAAAGTTGGGGCTGCCACGGAAACCGAAATGAAGGATCGTAAACTTCGTCTAGAAGATGCTATCAACGCCACAAAAGCAGCCGTAGAAGAAGGTATTGTTCCTGGTGGTGGAACCACCCTGGCACACCTCACTCCTACCCTAGAAGAGTGGGCTAACGGCAATCTAGCTAATGAAGAGTTAACTGGTGCTTTGATCGTTGCTCGCGCCTTAACTTCTCCCCTAAAGCGCATTGCTGAAAATGCCGGTCAAAACGGTGCAGTTGTTGCTGAAAGAGTCAAAGAAAAAGACTTTAACACTGGTTACGATGCTGCCAGTGGTGAGTTCACCGATATGTTAGCGGCTGGTATTGTTGATCCTGCGAAGGTGACTCGTTCTGGTTTACAAAATGCTGCCTCCATCGCAGGTATGATCTTGACCACTGAGTGTATTGTGGTCGATAAGCCTGAGAAAGAAAAAGCCCCCGCAGGTGGCGGTGGAGACTTTGACTACTAAGTCTTAAGTTATCTAAACTGAGTAGCTAACCCTGTCCTCGTTAGGATAGGGTTTTTTTGACAAGTTATTGAGAAATTTTGACCTGAAAACTCGGTTTTTTATCCCCTCTTGACCTATTGTGCCAGAAAGTCTAATATCATAAACATTCAACACAAAGATAAATTAAACAACTAAAATGTTACAATTCTTAAAGAAATTAACACAAATAAATCATAACCAACATCAATCTCGAAGAATTTTAATTACTGGGGTTTCTAAATCAGGTACAACTGCATTATATTCAAGGGTTAAAAATTCCCTAGCTACTGACTGTATCGGTTATTTTGAAAAATTGGGAGATATAGAAAAGCAGATGAAATCTTCTAAAGATATTATCGCTAAACTGATTCTTTATAATGTCTTCTGTGATAATTGGTACGAGGTGATCGATAATTTGTTCGAGAAAAAAATCTTAATTGTTAGAGATCCTAGAGATGTCTGGATAAGCGACTTACTCTATTTTGGAGGGTATAAACATCTATGGAGTCGAGATAAGGAAGAAATACAGAAAGCTCTCAAATTATTAGAAAATAAGGAAAAGAATCCAGATTCGAGCTCGGTTTTAGAGTTATTTGAAAATATGAAAGATGATTTTGAAAGACAAGGTTATGGAAAATACTGGAAGGAAAAATTAGGCCGAGCTATTACTTTTGCCGATAATAAAGACTGTATAATCGTAAAATATGAAAATTTTATCAATGATATAAATCTTGAAGAATTAGAAGATTATTTATCGATCAAATTAGTTAAAGAAACTCAAGTAAGCAACAATTTTAAGCGAGTCATCAGAACTAAGAATAGTGGAGATTGGAAAAATTGGTTTGTCTCTGAAGATATTAACTATTTTCAACCTTTATGTGTAGACTATATGAATAGATTTAACTATGATGATGACTGGAAAATTAAAGAAGATCCTCAAATACTCGCCCAATATGCTTCTATGTATGTGAAAAAGTTAATCAACCAAAAAAGAAAACAAAATAACCTAGAAGTTATTTAAGCTAAAGTATCAAAGAGATTTGAACTAAATCAAGACTATGAGTAAGTCAACCCCATTTAATCCTTCTCCCATTAGCATCGCTTTTATTATCTCGATTGTTATCACTCTAATCACCTATATTTTAAGGGGTTTAGGTATCTTAAGCTTTATTCCAGGAAGCGTTATTTTACTGCTAATGACCATATCCATTTTCTTAGGTATTTTTTATGGTATTTCCGTAACTCGCCGTTTTTAAAACAAAAAGACCAAATCCTGATAATATAGAGTTCTTTGACATTTAGACATTTATAAATGGCGAAGCGGTGGTGCATAATAACATCAGTTTGGCCAATTACTTCTAGAGAAAACCAGAAATTATGACTGGAAAAGTATTCGATGGTAATCAAACCCCAGCCGCCTTCCTGATCCTAATCCTTCCCCTTGCTGCGGTGATCATCCTTCTTTACAAGGCTTGGATGTGGGTATTGGGATTTGTTGCTCTGATTATTGTCTGGAAATTGGTGGACAATTATCAATGGCAACAGTGGAGTGCTAAGATTAACCCCATTTTTAATCAATTACTACAAGAAAACCAGGGACAAATCACCCCGATGGATTTATCCCTCAAAGCGAATTTAAGTGCAGGTAGTGCCCAACGTTTCCTGGCCAGAAAGGCTGAAGAATTTAGTGCAACCTATCGGGAGTTACCAGAACAGGGAAAGGTCTATTATTTCATCACTGCCAGCACTTTAGGCAGTATCCTCGATGATAGTGAACCCACGGCAGAAGAACCCGAAGAACCCGAAGTTTTCGAGGTTGATGAAGAGGAAATGGACCTCGATATCCCTGAAACTAGCACAGTTACAGAGGAAACGTCTGTTAGTTCCCTCCCCTCAACCGAAACACAGCCTTCCCTTTCAAGTCCTTTTGCCCAGTTAGCAGCCCTGAAAGAAGAACGACAACAAAATCCTCAACAGGCCGATGAAACCGTTTCTATCCCAGAAACCTCTACGGTTTCAGAAGCCATAGAAACACCGACACCACCGATTGAAACACCACCAGCAGCCAGCACGTCTGAGAATGCAGAAACCTCTGCTGAGACCCAGAAAAAACAAAAATTTACCCTGATTCAATCTGATTTAGCGAAACGCTTAGATACAACACCGAGTACCATTGGCCGCCGTAAAACCGATCAGGGTTTTGCCGAATGGAGCCAAAGTAAAGATCCTGATGGCATTGCTTGGAAATATCTCAGAAAGTCTAAGGTTTTTATTCCCGTTGATCCTGAAAAGCGTTATTTATCTTGGTAGTTTCCCCCTAGATATTCGGTTTTGGCACTGTCCCAAATGCTTAACCAAAAACATTGACCGAGATATTAACGCAGCCCAAAACATAAGAGATGAAGGATTACTAATTTTGGCGGGAGGGCATCTCCCTACTGCTTCTGGAGTTCGAGTAATATCAAGCAAAGGCACTGCTTTTGCAAGGCTTTGAGCACTGAAGGAAGAATCCCTTGCTTTCAGCGACGGGAGTTACAAAACTGCTACCCTATATAAATAATAAGATGTTTTTGGGAAAGGTAGCCAATAACTAACAATGGGACTTAAAAATAACTCTCGCTTCTTACGCCTTCCTCCTCTCGGTAGCCTATTATTGATGGGAGTAGGAGTGGTATTTCTAATGTACCTGATCTACTCCTCTATCAATCGTTCTTCTAAGGAAGTTCCCATTAAACCCTACAGCGAATTTTTGCAAAAAGTGGAAGATGATCAGGTAGCCAGAGTTAGAATAGACAAGCACTTAATTCTCTATGAACTTAACTCTTCATCTGTTTATTCCCCATCTCAAGATGTATCACCCTTACCAGAAACACCCTTAGATGGTCAAGATAACTCTAATAATCCCCTTCACAGTTCTAACTCCTCACCTCCCACTTCAACAAAATCTTCTAACACTATAGTAAGAGTATTTGGAACCGTTCCTATTAATGATCCTAACTTGCCCAGTTTACTTCAAGAAAAAGGCATTATTTTTGAAGCCGCCCCCCCTCCCAAAAATATAGGTTTCCTGATCATTGGCACTATAAATCAGTTAATTATTCCAACTGTTATTGTCGGTTTAGCTATATACTTCATCCTGTATCGTAATGAAGATAGGGGTTCGTTGGCCTTTAGTAAAAGCAAGGCCAAGGTTTATGTTGAAGGGGAAACCGCTAGAATTACCTTTGCTGATGTTGCAGGGGCCGAAGAAGCTAAAACGGAATTAGTAGAAATCGTTGAATTTCTCCAAAATCCCGATCGCTTTAGTCAGATTGGGGCGAGAATTCCTAAAGGGGTGCTATTAGTGGGTCCGCCAGGAACGGGTAAAACCCTCTTAGCGAAGGCGGTGGCAGGAGAAGCGGGTGTTACCTTCTTCAGCATCTCAGCCTCGGAGTTTGTGGAATTATTTGTTGGTACAGGTGCTGCTAGGGTAAGAGATTTATTTGAAGAAGCAACAAAACAAGCCCCCTGTATTATTTTTATTGATGAATTGGATGCCATTGGTAAGTCTCGCAGTGCGGGCAATGGGCTCAGTGGTGGTAACGATGAACGGGAACAGACCTTAAATCAACTTTTAACAGAGATGGATGGCTTTGCGGTGGGGGATGCCACTGTCATAGTTTTGGCCGCTACCAATCGCCCAGAAACCCTCGATCCGGCCCTATTACGACCGGGGCGTTTTGATCGTCAAGTTTTGGTTGATCGACCGGATTTAGTTGGCCGATTGGCTATTTTAGAAATTTACGCCCAACGGGTAGAAATTGACCCTGATGTGAATTTAAAAGATATTGCCACCCATACTCCAGGGTTTGCTGGTGCAGATTTAGCCAATTTAGTCAATGAAGCGGCTTTATTGGCAGCGAGAAATCAAAGGGAATATGTAACTCAAGGGGACTTTAAGGAAGCCATAGAGAGAGTTGTGGCGGGGTTAGAAAAGAAAAGCCGTGTTTTAGCGGATCAGGAGAAAAAAATTGTTGCCTACCATGAAGTTGGTCATGCTTTGGTAGGGGCGGTGATGCCGGGTGGTGGGAAGGTGTCTAAAATTTCCATTGTGCCAAGGGGGTTATCTGCTTTGGGTTATACGTTGAAAATGCCTACGGAAGACCGTTTTTTGATGAGTGATCTAGAGTTTCGTCAACAAATTGCTATGTTATTGGGGGGAAGGGCTGCAGAGGAGATTATCTTTGGTAGTGTTACCAATGGAGCTTCAGATGATTTACAACGGGCCACAGATATCGCTGAGCGCATGGTAACGACTTATGGCATGAGCAAGGTGTTGGGGCCTTTGGCTTATCAAAAAGGTCAACAGGCTAATTTTTTAGGCGGTAATGGGGTTAACCCTCGTCGTTTGGTGAGCGAAGAAACGGCAAAAGCGATTGATGAAGAGGTGAAACAAATTGTTGATTCTGGCCATGAACAAGCGTTATCGATCCTTAATCGTAACCGTGATCTCTTAGAAAAAATTGCCCAACAATTATTAGATATTGAGGTCATAGAAGGAGAAGAATTACAACATTTACTGGCTCAAGTGCAAGGGTTTGATTCTGCTCAATGATTTTCCCAAGCTTTCTATTGATACAGTTTCCATCAACTTTTTAAAACTGTTTTTGTTAAATTAAGTTTGCTGTTTCTTCTCTCTAAGCAACAAAATTCTAAATTATAAATTCTAATTGACTTGTTTGCAATTTTTAACTAGCTAAATATTTGTTTTGCTGTTAAATTACATTTTTTTGGGTATAAGTTTCGCTATGATTATCGATGGTACTAATAAGATAAGACATTTTTGTAGGAGAGAATGTCTTGTTTTTGGCATTGGTTTTTGAATAGCAACCCCGTTAATATATTCCCATACTGGAGATGCTTCTAAGTC
>JASJEA010000183.1 GCA_030064935.1 Crocosphaera sp.
CTGCTTTAGTTTGTTAGTCTACTTTGTAAAGCTAACTTGATGTTATTACCCTATAAGGTTTTGAATTAAACTTAAAAAATAATAATTATTTCTGAAAAAGTATTAGATTTTCTTCATGTTTTACTCATTGTCTATGGAATTTTTTTTAGATATTCTATAGCATAATTTTAGTCAATCAATACGTCAAGCCAATTATTGAGTTATGATCTACTCAGCTAATTATTTCTTCAGATTTCTTATTTTAATCGCTGCTATATTGTTTTGTTTAGGGTTTTCCTCACCAACGTCATCCAAGTTATCTATTAATTCTCAATTTGCTCAGGGAATTAGTAGCTTAAATGAAGAAAACTATCAACAAGCAATTAGCAACTTTACCGAGGTTATTAATAATAAGAATGATCTGATGGATGCTGCTTATTCTAATCGCTGTTTAGCTCATTTACAATTAAATAATAATCAGGCTGCTAAAGAAGACTGCTATCAAGCTTTAACTCTTAATTCTAAGAATATAGAAGCCTATCTTAATAACGGAATTGCTAATTATCGATTAGATAACTATCAGCAAGCTTTGGCTGCTTATGAACAAATTATAAAGCTGAAAAAAGATGATTACCGAGCTTATTATAATCAAGGATTAGTTTATTTTCAATTGGCTGATTATGATAGAGCTTTAAACAGTTATAATCAAGCTCTTAGCCATTGTGATGAGAATCAAGTACAACCGAAAATATTGATCCATTATGATCGTGCTTTAACTCATTTAAAACTCGAAAATTTTTCTAAGGCGATTGCTGATTTAAATCATGTTATTATTTTTAATCCCAACCATGAATATGCTTATTCTCAACGGGGTTATGCTTATCTAAAATCAGGTAATTATGGAGCAGCTTTTAAGGATTTTAGTCAAGTTATTGAGCTAAATCCTCAAGCTACTTTTGCTTATATTAATCGAGGTATTACAGCAGGAAATCTCGGTTTTAAGAAAGTAGCTTTAAAGGATTTTAATATAGCTTTGAAGCAATTTGAGGCTAATGAAAACTTAGATGGATATCAAAAAATACTGGCTTTGATTAGACAATTAAAACAAATGAATGCTAATACTTATCGAATTTCAGTTGGTTAAGGGGCTAACTTAAAGATCATTAATTTATAGGGTTCTTTAATCTAAAAGAATTAAAGAACCTTTTTGTTGTTTATTTAAAAAAGATAAAAATTTATATGGTTAATCATTGAAAAGTGAGACAATACAGACAACAAGAAACTATAAGAAAATATAAATAATCTTAGTCTAAAAGAGGTAGTTAATGATGTTCTGTGAACAATGTGAACAAACCGCTAGTGGTAACGGATGTCATCAATGGGGAGCTTGTGGAAAAAGTCCCGAAATTAACGCAGTACAAGACTTATTAGTGTATTGTTTACGAGGTTTAGCCTCTGTAACCATTAAAGCCAGAGAATTAGGGATTTCTTGTCATGAAGCAGATATTTTTACAGGAGAAGCCTTATTTGCTACCATGACTAATGTTAACTTTCATCGTAAACGTTTCACAACTTATATTAAACGGTGTATTGATATTCGAGAAAATCTAAAAACAGCCGTTAAAAATAATAGCAATGAGACTATAGAATGGCTAGGAATCAGTAATTATCAACCTAACTTTTCTGATAGTTTATCCCTACAAGGGCAGGAAAAATCCTTAACCTTTGTTGAATCTGAGACTAAAAATGTTGACATATTTTCTCTAAAGTTAACTGTTTTATACGGAATTAAAGGGGCAGCTTCTTATAATTTTCATGCCCAAGAATTAGGACAAGAGGATGAGAATGTATATAGCTTTATTCAAGAAGCATTAGCTGCTATTGATCGTCATAATCTGAGTTTAAACGATTGGGTAAACCTTGCTTTAAAAGTGGGTGAAGCTAACTTAAAAGCGATGGAATTATTAGATAAAGGTCATACCAATAGATATGGACATCCTACACCAACCAAGGTACCGTTAAACCCCAAAAAAGGCAAAGCTATTTTGGTCTCTGGCCATGATATTAAACAGTTAGCAGCCTTATTAGAACAAACGCAAAATAAAGATATTAATATTTATACCCATGGGGAATTATTACCCGCTCATGGCTATCCTCTGTTAAAAGAAAAATATCCTCATTTTTATGGACATTATGGTACAGCCTGGCAGAATCAAACCAAAGACTTTGCTAACTTTCCTGGGGCCATTGTAGTGACAACTAACTGTTTAATGCCACCTCATGAAAACTATGAAGATAAACTGTTTACCCTCGGACCGGTGGGCTATCCAGAAATTAATTATCTTCCCTACCAAGATAATAGTAGTCCTGACTTTAGCACTGTTATTGAAAAAGCCCTAGAAATGCCAGGCTTTACCATAGAAGAAAACCCCCGTGAGGTAATGGTTGGTTTTGCCCACAATACGGTTTTAAATGTAGCTGATCAAGTTATTGAAGCTGTACAACAAGGCAAAATTCGTCATTTTTTCCTCGTTGGAGGTTGCGATGGAGCAAAACCTGGAAGAACGTATTATACAGAATTTGTAGAAAAAGTTCCCGAAGATTGTATTGTTTTAACCCTAGCTTGTGGTAAGTTTCGCTTCTTTGATAAACAGTTAGGAGAGATTGGAAACTTACCCCGTTTAATGGATGTTGGACAGTGTAATGATGCTTATTCTGCAATAAAAATTGCTTTAGGACTGGCTAATGCTTTTAATGTTACAGTTAATGAATTACCCTTATCTATGATTTTATCTTGGTATGAACAAAAAGCGGTAGCTGTTCTTTTGACATTATTATATTTAGGGATTAAAGACATTCGCTTAGGTCCAACCTTACCCGCTTTTATTACGCCCAATGTCTTTAAATTACTCTCCGAGACTTACAACTTACAACCCATTACAACCCCGGATCAAGACTTAGCTGCTTGTTTAGGATAAGAATATAGAATGTAGAATTAACTCTGCATTCTCCATTCCCCATTCTTAATTATCCATTTCTCATTCTCCATTATCCATTCTCCATTCTTAATTATCCATTATTGAAGGACATAAATAAGCTAACTCACACCCTTGACAATTAGGTTTTCTGGCTTTACAAACCTGACGACCATGATAGATAATACGAATGGAAAAATTTTCCCAATCTTCTTGGGGTAATAAGGCTATTAAATCCTTTTCAATTTTGACAGGATCACTTTTTTCTGTTAACCCTAATCTTTGACTTAACCTTTTAACATGGGTATCCACTGTTACCCCTGCATTAATACCAAAAGCATGGGCTAATACCACATTAGCTGTTTTTCTAGCGACTCCGGGTAATAATAATAATTCTTGCATCGTTTGAGGAACTTGACTATTAAAATCTTCGACAATCTTTTGACAAGCTCCTTGAATATTTTTAGCTTTATTGCGATAAAATCCAGTGGAACGGATCAAGGTTTCTAATATTTCTCTATCTGCATTAGCTAAAGCGATCGCATCAGGAAAGCGAGTAAATAATTCAGGGGTAACTTTATTAACTCGTTCATCGGTACATTGTGCGGATAATATAGTGGCTACTAATAATTGTACTGGGGTTTCGTAGGTTAAACTACAAGTGGCATCAGGATATAATTGTTTGAGAATATTGAGTATTTCTAAGGCTTTTTTTTCTTGAGAGGTTGTCATTTCATTGCAGAAAAAGATCGAATAAATCTCTATTAGTTAACATTCTTTGTATTTATTACATGAAGGATAACACAGTTTTCTAGGCTGTAACAAGCAAGATACTTGTGCTACTCTATTTAACGTAGGGGTCAACAACGGTTGACCCCTAAAATTTTCCAGCAAACTCTAAATTAGAACAACATCCGTAAGTAAATCAAAACCAGATTGATTTTCGAGAACAGCTAAAGCATCAGTTTGACCGGTAACAAACAGTTCATTGGTTGCAGCATCAAAACTAACATCGCTCAAACTACTGATACCAAAGACAGATTGATCAATCTTAATCATATCCCCTTCACTAGCAGTAAAGTCCTTAATAGTGTCGGTTCCATGAGTAGAATTAAAGAAAAAAGTATCTGCACCTGAACCACCGTAGAGAATATCATCTCCACTACCTCCAGTGAGGGTATCATTGCCTTCATTGCCTTGTAAAAGATCATTGCCATCGTGTTCGTAGGCGAAAGGTGTTGCGTTATTATCACTATTGAAACCACCATACAAATAATCCCCTCTATCGGCACCCTGAAGGACATCATCACCATATTTCCCAATGAGTGAGTAAGTTCCAGTATTAGGCTCGTCAGAATGCGCGGTATAATTTGCGGCTTTAATTAAATCACCTGCAAAACCACCAATGCCACTCTCACGGCTACCCTCGACAGGATCAACTAATATAGAAGTCTGCTTAAAAGTAGTAATGGTTGAACCATTGTAATCGTCTTGTTCTGGTGCTTTCATTAAATCGAGAATTAAGTTACTAAACCCAGCACTGTCTAAACCATAAGTGGTTCCGTAATTATTCTTGATCTTCAGGAAATTTTGCTCTTCATTGGTGCCTCGTCGAATATAAATCATGGCACCATCGTCTTCGCTTTTGACACCATAGGAAACGGAAGAACCCTCGTCTAGGAAAGGTAAAGCAATGGTATCTACCCCAATTTGAAAATCAGTAATGGTAACAATATCTCGATTGGGTTGCTCAAACGTTACCCAAGAATCAGGAGCGTAATTAGGATCATTGAGGGTATTCTGAATGTTTTCCTTTTGCCATTCCTGTTGCTCTTCATCAAAATATTCATCGGCAAATATTTGACCCACGTTAGACGCAAGCCCCGCACCGGTAACGGGTGCGGAGCCGACAATGGCAAACCCAACTTTGGCTAACATCCGTTGGCGTTCGATGGTTTCACTGGTTGCAGAAATATCATCAATGAAGTTAACTAATTTTTCTGTATCAAAACTAATCTTAGGGGTGGTGTCCCCTTCTAAGCCAATGATATAGGTGGTAGGGCCATAATCTCCCCCTGTTATCTCATACCCTCCACCATCGATACCAGCAGTAGCTGATACAAATGTTGCTCCATGAGCAAGACTAAAGATACTACTAACACGAGATTCATCCTCATGTCGGAAGGCTATCTGGTCAAACCCTTTAATGGTGTCAATTCCCTGATTTTGATCCGTACCATCAACTGTCCAAGTATCGGTACTTTCGTTGTAGGTGATACCGTAATCACTGACCTTTTCATCGTAAGCAACAACACTGAGTTCTGTATAACCGTCGTTTGTAAACGAATTATCACTCTCTCCCCCTTGTAACCAGACTTCCTCAATCTTGGTAAAGGTATCTGTTCCCTTACCTTTTAACGTATCACTGGTTAGCTCAAAGTTTACGTTTCCCTGTTCCGTGAAGACATCACGTTCACCCTCTCCACCATCGATAGTATCATTGCCACTACCACCAGAGATTACGTCATCATCATCACCCCCATTCAAACTATCACTACCCATGCCACCGTCGATAGTATCATTGCCATTACCACCGCCAATGGTATCATTGCCATTACGACCAGAAAGGCTATCATTACCAAGATGACCTTTCAAAATTTCATTAGCACTACTTCCTGTGATGGTGTCATCGACTCTAGAACCAATGATTTTTTCAATACTAGATAAGGTATCGTCCCCAATAGAGTTTCCTGTCGCTGTTCCAGAGGAAAGATCGACATTGACGGACTGCGTTTCCTCGCTATAGTCAACGGTGTCGATGTAATCACCTTCACCACCATTGAGTTCATCGTTCCCTAAACCACCAACTAAGGTATCATTACCGTCTCCACCGTATAGGGTATCACTACTGACTCCACCATCGAGATAATCATCACCGTCTCCACCGTAAAGTGTGTCATTGCCCTCTCCTCCATAAAGTTTGTCATTGCCAACAGAGAATGACCCATCTTCATTTTTATCTCCGTGTAAATAGTCATCATTCTCACCACCATAAAGCTCGTCATCACCGTCTCCACCGTACAGTGTATCTCGACCGTCTCCACTGTAAACTGTACCTTCGCTATAACCACCATAAAGAGAATCATTACCGTCTCCACCGTAAAGTCGATCATCTCCGATTTCTCCATCAAGGGAATCATCCCCACTGTTTCCATAAAGCGAATCGTTACCATGGCCTCCTATTAACTCATCTTTGCCACTTCCCCCTCTTAACGTATCTGAGTCGGTCCCACCGTCAAGAAAATCATCGCCAGCATCTCCTTTGAGACTATCATCACCACTTTGTCCATAAAGGGTGTCATTTTCTGTTCCTCCCTCAAGGGTGTCATCACCATGGCCTCCTCTTAAGGTATCTTCACCACTTCCCCCTTCTAAAGTATCTCGATTATCCCCACCATCAAGAGAATCATTGCCACTTCCCCCCTCAAGGGAATCATCACCAGTTTGTCCATAAAGGGTGTCATTGTCTGTTCCTCCCTTAAGGGTGTCATCCCCATTGCCTCCTCTTAAGGTATCGTCGCCACTTCCTCCTTTTAAAGTATCTCGATTATCCCCACCATCAAGAGAATCATTGCCACTTCCCCCATCAAGATAATCATCCCCACTTTGTCCATAAAGCTTGTCATTATCTTCGTCTCCATAAAGCGAGTCTTGACCTCCTCCTCCTCGGATAGTATCGTTACCATAGTTGCCGTAAATGGTATTATTTCCGTCACCATAGTTTTTTGAGTTGTCGCCAGTCCCTAATGTTTCAGCCATGTTAATTTAACTCCATATTATGAAATGTAATAATTATTGATTCCATGGTATGCAGTTATTTGTTGATAATCCATTGGTGCAATCCCTTAACAAATGATTATTTGTACTGGGTGTTTTCCTCAAAAAAAAATATGTTTTTGTCAAGAAATATATAAATTTAAAAATTTAATTGCCAAAGACAAACCATGCTATAGCTTACAAACCCTTAAGTCTCTCTTGAAGTGAAATAGTTTAAATTATTAATAAAGGTGTAAATATATTGTCAGTAATTTTATTGAATGGATATCTCTTACATTCTCAGTGTATGTAACCATATCTTAGGAAATTATAAGATTTTCTCATAAGATTAAAGTTATTGGCAGTATTATAGTGCGATCAATGATATTTTCGTTCCTCAAACCAACCAATAAAATCGGCGATCGCTGAACTTCGTTTAACCGACAAGCTAGACTAGAATAGTAGAAAGTAGAAAAAGATCAATGAAAGAACTAAAAGTTTATATATACAGGCGTTTTGGGATACTGAAGCAGATACATTAGAGAATCTTAATGATAAGTTACGAGCAATGATTCCAGAATTGTTAATATTAAAGGGGATGGTAAAAGAAGATTATTAAGGGTTGATTCAAATTGAATTAATTTGTCATCATCAGGAAATTATTTCACTAGCATCTTAAAAATGCCGTCTTCATTTATCCCTCAATCAAAACAACTCCTTAAAGTTAATATGATTACGTTTGAAAATGTACTAGAGATAGTCAGTAAACTCCCCAGAGAACAACAAGAAATGTTGCTTGAAATTGTCAGAAAACGGATGATTGAAACTCGAAGACAGGAGATCATGGCAGAATGTCAGGAAGCTTTAGCAGAATATCGAATGGGTAAACTACAAGCAATGTCAGCTACCCAGGCGATCGCTGATTTGCGTCATTATTTACAAGATAATGAAGATGAATGAAACAATTAATTCTAACTTCACGGTTTAAGCGATCCTTAAAGAAATTCGTTCAACGAAACCCTATATTACAGAAACAAGTTGAAAAAACTTTATTAAAAATGCAGGAGGATATATTTGCTCCTAGTTTGATGACTCATCGCCTAAATGGTCAGTATGAGGGACTACGTGCTTGTTCTTGTGGATATGATTGCCGGATCATCTTTTCTTTGGAAAAAAATCAGCAAACAAATGAGGAAGAGATTGTTTTACTGAATATTGGAACACATGATGAGGTTTATTAAAAAATGATGTTCAAGTGTAATCAATCTATTATGTTTAAGTAAGAAAAAAGACGCGATCACTCGCGTCTTTCTTCTATGATTTCTAACCTAAATTACAGTTGAGGAACAAACTGTTCTTTTTCAGGAACATGAGTATATTCAGCAACAATCTGACGAAATTCTTCCCCGTCAATGGTTTCTTTTTCGATCAATAATTCCACTAAACGATCAATCACCTCACGGTTATCGCGGATGATTTGACGGGCTAACTTATGCCCTTCTTCAGCTAAAGTGCGAACCTCACTATCGATCTTCATAGCAACTTCTTCGGAGTATTCGGCGCGGTTCATTAAACCACCCCCTAAGAACACTTCTCCAGAAGAACTTTCTAAGGATAAAGGACCTAACTCACTCATTCCGAAACGAGTAACCATCTGACGAGCCATTTCCGCAACCTGCTGTAAATCACCACCAGCACCGGTTGTTACCTCATCATAGCCAAAAACCTCTTCTTCGGCTGCACGACCCCCTAAAGCACCAGCAATACGGGCCATGAGTTGGGCTTTGGTGGTAAGTCCTTGTTCTTCGTTAGGGGTAAACCAGGTTAACCCTTGTGCTTGTCCGCGAGGAATTAAAGTAACTTTCTGTACGGGATCGTGATCCTTAACTAAAGTTCCGACGATCGCATGGCCGACTTCATGATAGGCAATGAGACGCTTACTCTTGCTATCAACGAGGGGAGTTCCCTCCATCCCAGCAACAACACGATCCACAGCATCGTCAATTTCGAGTAAGGTAATGGCTTCCTTACGACGACGAGCGGTTAAAATAGCCGCTTCGTTGAGTAAGTTAGCTAAGTCGGCACCACTAAACCCAGGTGTACGACGGGCGATGGTTTCAATGGAGACATCGGGAGCTAATTTTTTATTACGAGCATGAACTTCTAAGATTTCAATGCGTCCTTTGAAGTCAGGAGCATCAACGATCACCTGACGGTCAAAACGACCGGGACGCATTAGGGCAGAGTCGAGAACATCAGGGCGGTTAGTGGCAGCAATAATAATAATGCCTGTATTGCCTTCAAAACCGTCCATTTCGGTTAATAACTGGTTGAGGGTTTGTTCCCGTTCGTCGTTACCGCCACCGATACCAGCACCCCGTTGACGACCAACTGCGTCAATTTCATCGATAAAGATGAGACAAGGGGCGTTTTCTTTAGCTTTTTTGAATAAATCACGAACACGAGACGCACCTACACCGACGAACATTTCTACGAATTCAGATCCAGAAATGCTGAAGAAAGGTACACCGGCTTCTCCGGCGATCGCCTTAGCCAAAAGGGTTTTACCGGTTCCAGGAGGCCCTACTAATAACACCCCTTTAGGAATGCGCGCCCCTACGGCAGTGAAGCGTTCAGGCTGTTTTAAGAAAGTAACAACCTCTTGTAATTCTTCTTTCGCCTCATCGATACCCGCTACATCGTCAAACATAATGCCTGTTTTGGCTTCCATTTGGAAACGAGCTTTAGACTTGCCGAAGTTCATCGCTTGCCCTGGTCCACCTGGTAAGTTACTAGAACGACGGAAGAGAAAGAATAAGGCCCCAATAAGAAGAACAGGAAATAATAAGTTCCCCAAAAAGCCCCATAATGCCCCTTCATTACGAATCGGATGGGATTCGAGTTGTACATCAGACTTGCGTAACTTAGTGATTAGATCAGGTGCACTCATAGGCAAATCAACCCGCGATCTTTGCACTCGATCTTCAATTTCTGGGTCAACCGCTTGTACAATAGCAGTACGTCCCCCTTCATAAAGATCCACACTTAGGATACGACCTGCGTCTAAATATTCTAAGAACCGTCCGTAGGTCATACGGGTGTTGGCTGTGTTATTTCCTAACTGGTTCGAGGCAGAAGGAAACGCTCCTTGCCACAGGAAAAAGCCCACTACTAAAAGGGGTATAGTCCAGAGTAATAGGGTTCTCCAAGAGATTTTCATAGGTTAAGTTTTCTCGTAAGTGATCAAAATTTGGGTTTCTTAACACAAAGTATTTTTTTTGTCAAGAATTTAGTTATAAAAATGGGGATTTCGCTTAAAAAGCAGATCCAACTTAATTAAATTTAACGTAATTCTCAGATTAGTTGCAAGTTTTTTAAGAAATAGCCGTGGAATATTTTTGACTCAGAGACTCCTTATCTCACAGTTGAGTTTAATGTAGTATGGATTGTTATCGAGATAATATGGTCTAAAACCTGGCTTTTTAAAGCGAAACGTTTTTGGGGTGAGGCTTATGTCTTGGTGCGCGTTCCCTTGGCGATTGCGAATCGCCGGGGCGCACCGCAATACTCTTCTCAAAAACAACTTCTGACTTGGTTAAGGTTTTTGACATCTCCTTTGGTTGAAACACAAAGGATTATAAGCGGATGTTGTGAAGGTGGTTAAAAACACACCTTCACAACGCTTACGATATAATTTATTTAAGTTTTTATACAAATCATACCGTTTTGGGAGTGTCAAAGCTCCCCTACAGACCTTGGTTAAATCAAGATTCAACTGTGTCTTTACTTTCTTTAAAATGTTAGCGGC
>JASJEA010000184.1 GCA_030064935.1 Crocosphaera sp.
CAGATTGGGCCGAGGCTACGCCGTTTATTTTTTTGATTGGCATTCATCCCCACCTAAAATATGGATATTTTTTTGAGAATTTATAGGTGGGGACTTCTGCCAATAATTTTGTTAAAACTATCGGGACTTATTCTGTTCAACCATACTCACACTCGAATAACCATTATAGACATGGCTGGGGCTGGGTTTGGGGGTTTTTTGAATGTCTTCTTTAATTTGATCGAGATCGATATAACGATCGGCGACATTAATTAAACTATCACTGGTCATAGATCGTAAACTGACTACTTCGATGCGGGCCCCACGATAACTAACGGAGTCAGCAGCATAAGCCAAATCACCATCCCCACTAACAATAATGGCTGTATCATAAGACCCAACTAAAGCCATAAGATCCACAGCGATCTCCACATCTAAATTGGCTTTTTTAGAGCCATCGGGGAGTTGGACTAAGTCTTTAGCAATAACACGATATCCATTCCTTCGCATCCACAATAAAAACCCCTGTTGCTTTTCGTTGGTGCGATCAACCCCTGTATAGAAAAATGCCCTGAGAAGACGAGAGCCTTCCGTTAAGCGATATAGAAGCTTAGTATAGTCGATTTCGATACCTAATTGTAATGCAGCATAAAAGAGATTAGAGCCGTCTATAAAAATGGCAACTCTGCCCCGATTTTCTAAAATTTGTTCAGCAGAAAAAATCGAATCGTCTTCAAAATCATCATACATTGTTGTTATGCCTCGTTGCTCGTCAAAAAAGGACGGGGTGTGAAAATTATTTGTCAGTTCAGGTTTGTATTTCATCGTAAATAGTGGTTGTTTTCAATAGAAAAAATGTTAATTTTTTCAGTTTTAAGGATTTTCCTCCGAGGGGAGGTCTAGTTTAGCAAAGATGGGTTGAGGTTTTTCTAAGGATTGATTGACGGTTAGTTTTCCCCATTGACTATGGTGAGTAAAAGGAATAACTTTATGGAGACTCTGGCTTTGATTAAAGTCAATGGAAAAACCAAGCTGTTTGTAGATTTTGCTACTGAGATTCGGAATAATGGGAGCCAATAAATAAGCAGCAAGACGCACTGATTCTAACACTGCATACAAAATCTTTTCCACTTCTGCCTGTTTTCCTTGTTTAAACAAAGCCCAAGGAGCCTGTTCATCAATAAATTTATTCCCGGCTTGAATTAAGGTTAAAATCTCCTCACACCCCTCATTAAATTTGAGTTGTTCATAGGCTTTGATGACTGTTTCCCCCAAGGTCAAACCTATGATTTTTAGGGGATTTTCTTGGGATACTTCTGCTGCCGTAATAGGGGGTAATGAGCCTTGACAATATTTGTTGGTCATTCCTAAAGTTCGATTGAGCAAATTCCCTAAATCATTGGCAAGATCCGCATTAAGGATATTAACGAAACGAGTCTCATTAAAATCACCATCTTTTCCACATTCTATCTCTTTTAAGAAATAGTAGCGCACTGCATCAGAACCGTATTGATCCACTAATTGAAAGGGATCTAATGTGTTTCCGAGGCTTTTGCCCATTTTTTGGCCGTCTTTTGTGAGAAAACCATGACCAAAAACCCCATCAGGTAAGGGAATATTTGCCGACATCAACATGGCTGGCCAATAAATAGCATGGAAGCGTAAAATATCTTTACCAATTAAATGTAAATTTATCGGCCACCATTGAGATAGGGCATTGTCTAGGGTGGGTTCTTCTCCTGGAGGCAACAGGGCAGTCACGTAGCCTAACAGGGCATCAAACCACACATAAATGGTATGATTCGGGTCGTTAGGTATGGGAAAACCCCACTCTAGATTGACGCGAGATATGGAAAAGTCTTGTAAGCCTTGATGGATAAAGTTTAAAATTTCGTTTCGACGGCTCTCAGGTTCGATGAATTGAGGATTTTTTTGGTAGAGTTCCTCAAGTTTGCTTTGATATTTAGACAATTTAAAGAAATAATTTTCTTCATCTCGCCATTCTGCTTTTTTGTTAGGGTGCAAGGGACAATACCCGTCTTCCAACAATTCCCGTTTTTCTTTAAATTCTTCACAAGCAACACAATACCATCCTTGTTGTTGGGCTAAATAAATATCATTATTGTCCCAAACCCGTTGAAAAAATTCTTTAACAATGGCTTCATGTCGTGGATTAGTCGTCCGACTAAAGCGATCGTATTGAATGTCTAATTTATGCCATAATTCTTCAAAACTGGCGACAATCTGGTCACAATGTTCTTGAGGTGGGAGTCCTTTTTCCTCGGCCGTTCTCTGTATTTTCTGGCCGTGTTCATCGGTTCCTGTAATCAAAAGTACGTCGTACCCGATGAGTCTTTTATAACGGGCAATGACATCAGCAATAATGGTAGTGTACGCACTACCAATATGTGGAACCCCGTTAACGTAATATAAGGGCGTTGTTAAAGCAAATTTTTTTGGCTTTGTTTTTTCTGAGATCATTTAAACTAAACTGGGTTTCAAGAAACTGTGTCCTATCAGGTCTTATCTAAGCTAGAACAGTCTTTGCTAATGGTTAATTTTAGCCATTTTTTGTCTATCATTCTTTAATTATTACAGCCAATATATCCCTAATTTCAATAAAAATATTATTAAGCTCTTTATATTAAGATAGTTTAAGAAATGGTAAAATTCAGGTAACAATAAACGTTGAAAAACTTATTGTTACTTTATATATAGTAATTGCTACTCTACTTCCTTTAATCTCGGAATTTGAACCGATTGTCTACCTTACTCGTTGAAGAAAAATGTTAAGGGCATGAACAAAAAGGTTGAGATGAAGCAGGAGTGGAGTCAAGCTTTGTTTACAAAATCTTATACAGTGTATTTGATTTGTGTCGAACTACTTATATATCAGAATTATCACCTAGAACAAAAATTATTAAAATCCGTAATTATACCCTTGATTTTTGGGAGGGTTTTTAATCGTTGAATATTTTTTTATAAAGTTATTTATAACTTCATAAAAACTTTAAATAAATATTTTTTAGTTTCTCAAAAAAACTTCAGTAAATACTTGCAGATTTATAAAAAAATGATAAACTGTTTCTCAGTAAACACTTGTAGGTATAAGTTAAAATTATTATGAAATTATCCTCACTTCTTAAAAAAAATCGTTCTAATGCTGGCTATACCTTGACAGAATTATTAATGGGGTGTTCTTTAAGTGCTTTGGTTGTGGGGGTTGCTGGATTTGGATTAGTTAATACCCTTTTACTCGATCAAAAGGCATCCGCTAAAGGAACTATGCAATATAATACGAATCGCTCTTTAGAATTTATTACAGAGGAAGTTAAACTAGGCAGAAAAGTTGAGGCTGACGCTGTTGCCGCCTTAGATGAAGTCCCTGAATTTACATTACCTGATGGGGCAAAACCGATTTTAGCTTTTCAAGTTCCTAACGTTCCCAGACGCATTTTTTACTATATAAAACCTGCCACTGATGTTTGGCTAGGTTCTTATGTAATTGAAAGGTGGGGACCTGGTTTTAATGCAAACGGACAATATAAAGAAAGTGAAATTAATAACCCGGAAACTTGGGAATCTCATGTATTAATAGATAACATAGATGATACTTCTATTACCCCCAATTGTCCTCCAGATTGGCAATCAAGTAATCCCGATGCTCCACGAGGATTTAATGTTTGTGTTGACCCAAACGAAAGACTGGTTAAAATGAATTTGACTACCACTGAGACCAATCCTACTTGGAAAAACGATCTCAATTATGAAGCATCAACAATGGCTTTTACTCGAAGCAATGTTGTTCAAGGTTTTAGTGAGAATGCACCCAGTTTTACCATTACCAAGAAAAAGTTAATCCTAGATGAAGCGGCTAATATAAAATTTCAAGTATTAGGGGGAGAGATCACTTGTGGTGCAGGGGGTGAGGATATCCCGGTTAATACCAATCTTTACATAGATGGCAACGAACAAACTTGGGATGAGAATTCCTCCTTAGAATTATCGAATCAACCAGCAGGAACAACCTTTGACGTAGAATCTATTGCAGGGGATGGTTCAATTTGTAACGGACATGATGTTACAGTTTCTAGCACTGATAGCAGTGATCCACAGCTTGAGGTTCTGGTTAATGGCGATGAGCTGCCTGATTATACTCCTTTTGATAATCAAAATACCATTGAGTTCTTTTTACAAAAGTACGTCAAAAATAGAAAAATTGACATTGCTGATAACCAAGCTATTTATTTGTTTGAGTTAGGAACAAGTGATCAATCTAGTGACGCATTTGATATGCAAGATAATGCTGTTCTTGCAACGGTTGAAAGTGCTAATTAATTGACGCTCTCCTGGCTAAAGCCGAGGAGATTCATAACGAATCCCTGTCGGGATGGTTATTTTCTTGATTGAATAGACTTAACTGAAAAGCGTATTCGCTCAAGTTCCCAGGCACAACCCGTTTGCCATTGCTGGCGGACTGTTTTCTCCTTTTAAGCTCTGTTAATTCAGAGGTGGGCGTTTGAAACAATGTTAACTGTTTCGGTTCCGGCAAGTCCCTCCGTACCTTTTTAATTATGTTTAAACCATAGTGATTAATTGCTTTATTCTTGATATTAATTCCTGCCTGAAAATTGGCATCATCCACATGACCACAATTAGTACAAAAGAATTTTTCTCCTTCTCTATTATCGGGATCTATGTGATGACAAACCGAACATTCTTGTGAAGTATGACGGGGATGAACCCTTAAAACAATCTTTCCTGACTTAGCAGCCATGTACTCGATTTTTTGGGTTAATGAATACCATGAAGCATCAGCAATTAATCGGTTTAAAGCTCTTTTAGCACTTTGTCCATTTTTTAGAAACCTTCCTATGTGTTCGTCTCGTTTTGGTTTACATCGTTTAATCATGCCAGCGATGTTTAAATCTTCAATGGCAATAGCATCAGATTTGTAGACAATTCTTTTGGCTACTTCCCATTGATAAGCATCTCGTTTAATAGCAATTTTATGTTGAAATATAGAAAGTCTTTGTTGGGCTTTTCGTCGGTTATTAGAATGTCTCTTTTTCCTACTAATTCTCCTTTGACGAATTTTCTGTAATCTTTTAGTTGTCTTATTTGTAGCGAACTTAGGATTGTTAATAGCTGATTTATCTGAACAATAAATCAACTTACCTAATCCCATATCTAACCCCGTTACTGTTTTAATTTCTTCTAGCTTTGTTTCAGGAAATTTCGTTACAGATTCATCTTCTATTCTTACCGAAACATAAGAACCATCAGCCTTTTTTCTAACTGTAACTGATTTAATCTTAAATCCATTAGGTATAGGACGGGAATTATAGAATTTAACCCATCCCAACTTAGGTAAATAGATTTTATTACCCTTAATTTTCACCCCAGTAGAGTATGTAAAAGAACGAAATGTACTGCGATTCTTAAACTTAGGAAATCCTCGGCCTTGATTAAAAAAGTTATTATAGGCGTTATCTAACCGTCTTAGGTTTTGTTGTAGAACAGTAGAATCGATTTCTGCATACCAAGGTCTTGCTTGTTTTAGGTTAGGAAGCTCCGTGATTTGTATATTGACTGGACTTCTTTTCTTGCCTTTATTAGACCAAGGATTACCTGTTGCGCCTCCTAATGAACAAGTTAGTAGAGAAAAGATTAAGTCAGATTATTTGGGAAGTGTGTCAAGAGAATGATTGGATTATTATCACTTTAGAAATTATGCCAGACCATGTACATTTATTAGTAAATGTCTTACCCACTATTCCCCCTCATAAAGTTGTTAAAGCTATTAAGGGTAGAAGTTCTCGATATCTACGTCAAGAATTCCCTCATCTGATGAAAATCCCTAGTCTTTGGACACATTCTTATTTTGTCTCAACTTCTGGTAATGTTTCCGAGGAAACTATTCGCAGATATATCGAAGAACAACGACATCGTGACACCACTTAATGTCTTTCCACTAACCGATGTTCTCGGCTAATAAATTAGCCGAGTCGCGCTTCATCTCCTATCTTTCAAGTAGGAGATGAAGCGCGGAGCGTGTTTTGTTATAATAATTAATTAAGGCATGGGGCAGATGTCGAGCTAACAATATATTTAAACGAAGTATTGGCAAATTAGGATATAAATAATAAAATACTCACTCCTTAACGTTGTAAGCCTGTCCCCTTTAAGTCACGATAGAGTCAATCGGAATGTAGAATTTAGAATTTAGAATTTAAAATTACCGAAACCTCAAGTTGGAGCTTGGAAGCCTTTTTTCCGTCATTTAGATACTAAATAGCTTAGGTGTACTTCATGAGTCTGTGAAACAATATATCAGAGTTATTACATAGATGAAAAATATGTAATTTTACCCTTGACTTTTTACGATAATATTCATAGCTAAATTGAAAAAATAGCCTGAAAATTTGGACTTTATAAACAGTTTTATAATTGCCTGATTGAAATCACAAAAATAACCAGTATATACTTGCAGATTTATAAAAAAATGATAAACTGGTTTGTAGTGAGTGCCTTATATCTTTAACTAAAAAAATATTATGAAATTAATTTATAAAGTGTTATCTTTACGTGAAAAAAGCAAGACTAACACTGGCTACACCGTTACAGAATTATTAATTGGTTTGTCTTTAGGTTCTTTAGTTGTTGCGGTTGCTGGATTTGGATTAGTTAATACCCTTTTACTCGATCAAAAAGCATCAGCTAAAGGAACTATGCAATACAATACCGATCGCTCTTTGGAATTTATTGCAGAGGAAGTTAAACTAGGCAGAAAAGTTGAGGCTGACGCTGTTGGAGCAGTGGATGAAGTCCCTGAATTTACATTACCCAATAGGGCAAAACCGATTTTAGCCCTTCGAGTTCCCAACGTTCCGCGACGCATTTTTTACTATATAAAACCTGCCAGTGATGTTTGGTTAGGTTCTTATGTAATTGAAAGATGGGGACCTAATTTTAATACAGAAGGACAATATGAAGAAAGTGAAATTAATAACCCAGAAACTTGGGAATCTCATGTCTTAATGGATAATATTGATGATACTTCTATTACACCCAATTGTCCTCCAGATTGGCAATCAAGCAATCCCGATGCTCCGCGAGGATTTAATGTTTGTGTTGATCCAACAGAAAGACTGGTTAAAATGAATTTGGCCACCACTGATACTAATCCCACCTGGAAAAATGACCTCAATTATGAAGCATCAATGATGGCTTTTACCAGAAGCAATATTGTTCAAGGTTTTAGTGAGAATGCCCCCAGTTTTACCATTAGTAATAAACAGTTAATCCTCGATGGAGCGGCCAATGTAAAATTTCAAGTATTAGGGGGAGAGATAACTTGTGGTTCAGGAGGAGCAGATATTCCTGTTAAAACCAATCTTTACGTTGATGGAAACGAAGAAACTTGGAATACTAATTCCTTCTTAGAATTAGCTAACCAACCCGCAGGGACAACCTTTGATGTCGAATCCGTTGCAGGAGATGGTTCAAGTTGTGACGGGCATGAGATGACTGTTTCTAGCGCTCAGACAAACAATCCACAACTCCAAGTTCTAGTTAATGGTGATCCAGTGCCGGATCTTACTCCTTTTGATAATCAAAATACGATTGAGTTTTTTATGCAACAGTATGTCAAGGATGGCAAAATCAAGATTGCTGAGAATCAAGCGATTTTTTTATTTGAGTTATGGGGAGACAATCAATCTGCTTCTTATTTTGATTTACAAGATAATGTTGTCCTTGCAACTGTTGAAAATGCTAATTAGTTAGCTTCCCCTGCATGATAAGAACTACGAACCAAAGGACCGGAGCGGACCTGAGAAAAACCAAAAGACCGCGCCATTTCTCCTAATTTTTCAAATTCCTGGGGAGTCCAGTATTTCTGCACTGGTCTGTGGTCAAGGGATGGACGCATATATTGTCCAATGGTTAGGCGATCGCATTTTACTTGCCTCAAGTCTTCCAAAGTGGCCACAATTTCCGCTTCGGTTTCGCCATGACCCAACATCAATCCCGATTTAGTGGGGATAGTGGAATCGACTTCTTTTACCCAGCGCAACACATCCAGCGATCGCTCATATTTTGCTCCCCGTCTGACTGGGCCTTGTAAGCGTTGCACCGTCTCAATATTGTGATTATAACAAGCGGGTTTAGCGGCTAAAACCGTCAAAACCCTTTCTTTTTGACTTTTTTGTCCCTCTTTTCCTCCCCAAAAATCGGGAGTCAGCACTTCGATCTGGGTTTTAGGGTTGAGAATGCGAATTGCTTCGATAGTTTTAACGAACCATTCAGCCCCCCCATCGACCAAATCATCCCGTGCGACAGAAGTTAGTACAACGTAGGTTAGTCCCAATAATTTAACCGATTCTGCCACTTTTTGGGGTTCTTCTGGGTCTAGGCTCATAGGGGCATGACCTTTATCTACTTGGCAAAAAGCACAAGATCGAGTGCAGATAGGACCCATTAAAAGAAAGGTTGCTGTTTTATTACTGTAACATTCTCCTCGATTAGGACAACGACCTTCTTCACAAATGGTATGAATGTTGCGGGTTTTAATAATTTTCTCAACCGTAGAAAGTTCACTCGCTTTACCAATAGGACGTTTTAACCAAGAGGGTATTGGTGTTAGATTAACATCCTTTTTGACGAACTGGTTTGTCATACTATACTATTTATTGTTTCTATTTTTTAGTTAATTATATCAACAATTCGTTCTTGATTTTTTATGTTCTTCTATTCCCAATTGTCAAATTCTCTCATCCAATGGTTAACTAAGGTGCTGATTTGAGTTCGTCTATTTTCAAAACTAGCAGCGATCCAAATAAAGATTAATCCTATCAATAATCCTAACATCCATTTTAAGAGGGGATAGGAAAAACTAAGGATGACTAACTGATAGAATATGTTAAGGATAAAAGTAAAGGTTCCCATAAATAAGAAGGCCCTAATTTTCAGGGAAAGTCCCAGAAATATTAAGATAAGTCCTAAGATTCCTGGGATTATATTTGTGTAAGACACAAGAGTATTAATACATAAAAATCCTGTAGCAATTAAACGTAGATAATATCTGATGTTTTTTCGTGCTTCTCCTTGACAACGAGGTTCAATTATTATAACTAATAAAAGAGATAGCCAAAGTAAACTTGAATACAGTAAAGATGGAAGTAGATTCAATTGATTTATCCAGGGGTAAGCAGCAATATTTATGAATAATAAGCTCAGATAAAATAAGCGGGGTTTCTGGGACATTTTAGCGAGAACTCCATAACAAATAGCTGCTACCCATAAATTGATATAATTAAGACTAAAAAAAGTTGTCAAGACCCCAGTCAAAGGTAACACAAAAGCTAATAAATTCCAAGGTCGTCTTGACCAACTCCATTGTCTCCAAGGAAGACTATAAATAACCACCCCTGATAAAGCTAAAATTGTTCCTATCCAGGAATTTAAAAAATTATAAAAATAGGGAGAAAAAGAAATAGTTAAAACTCCGTAAATTGCTACACTAATAGCTTCTATAAAACCTAAATAAACCCAAACTTCTCCTTTAATTGGGTCTGAAAAATTACGCCCTTCTAGAATAGCATATTGACTCAAAAAGACTCCGGCACTTAATCCGATTAGTGGTTTTGATGTGAAGGGATATAGTAAAGAAAATCCTAAAAAAATAGTGCCTAATATCCAGTGTAAATGGGCAATAATTTTTAAGTCTCTTGTCGTTAGATTAAGATAGGAAGATAACCAGGGATAAGAAAGACGATAAACATACATAATCGTTGTGGCTAAAGCTGCCATACTTAAATATTTATCTCCCCAAGAAAAAGAAGAAATTTGATAAAATAATAATTCGTAAGCTGACCAAGAAACTAGGATAAATGCTAAATATATTAAGGGCTTAAATTGTTCTTTTCTACGACCAATTCCCATAATAATTAAAGCAAAAATAAGGGATATTAAACCTGTCCAAATATTTAAAACATTCCATCTTAATGCTGTTCCTAATCCACCATATAAAAGTGGCAAAATATGTAAACTACTTAAAAAGTGTACTTTTCCTGTCTTTTTATTCCACAATTCTCCCAATATTTGTAGGCTAAAACCTAAGATAACATTGACAACGGCTAAAGTTATTAAAGACTGATTAAATATTGCTGTTATATTAATTGTCAGTAGTTCTAATGCCCAACCTAATGAGTAAAAAGTCCAGTTGTTAATTTTCTCCCATGTTCGGTAAATGATTGCGAACAATAATAATAAGATAACAATTATCGACCTTATAGAAGGTTCAAGATACTGCCAATAAATAGCGAATGAATGTAAAGTAAAAATAACTAAAATAACCGTAGCAAAAATAATACCCCAGATGTCTATTGCTTTTGTATAAATCGTAGTTAATCTGTGACTTTTTTGCTTCAAATAACCCCATAATAACCAAATAAATATCAAGGTAAAACTATCACTCATTCCTCTTTGGATACTTAGTGATAGTTTTACCTTGATATTTATTTGGTTATTATGGGGTTATTTGAAGCAAAAAAGTCACAGATTAACTACGATTTATACAAAAG
>JASJEA010000185.1 GCA_030064935.1 Crocosphaera sp.
CTAACCCTGAATCGGCAGGGTGTCTGGAAACAGATGGATGTATGACCTAGCAAGGTAAGTACCAGTCAGCCTAGTAAACCTCGTAAGAGAGTAGGTTTCAGTGAGTAATTACTGAATCAGAATCCACTCGCCATAAGGGCAGTGGAGTATGTCAAATATTCGATAGCATAAGTTTACAACGGCTATGATCATGTCATTAAATCGTTTACGGTGTGGGCTGGGAGTGGTTCCCATTTCTTTAAGTTTCTTGGTGTTCAATCTTCCTGTCAATGCAGCACATGACTGGAACCAATATAGTGTCTGTGTTACGCAACTACAAAAGTTTGATGTTTCAGGAGAAAATGCGGCGATCGCTTGTTCTGATGCCCTCATTCCCAAAGAATTATCAGAATGTGTCAGTATGATAGGTAATGCAACTCCTATTAATGGAAATAACTCCCTGACAGCTTGTTTTCAGGTTAGACGACCAATTGACTTAGGAAACTGTGTTGCTGATATTTATAATGCCCTTCCTAGTTTAGCAGTTGTTGATGAAGAAACGGATACGAATGAGATCAATTTATTGACATTATTAAACTCTTGTCGAACCAGTTTAAGACCTGGTTTCTATTCTGAATGTGTCATTGCTGCAAGTAAAGAAGTTGCAGAAATAACTCCCCTTCAAGCAATGGATACTTGTTTAGCTGCTCAAGAGTTTCCTCGCAGTTTGTTTCCTGCTTATAATGAATAAAACTTATCAGATATATGATAAAAACAGAAGGGGTTAACGGTTGTTAACCCCTTCTTGCTAAATACTCTTTAAAATTGATTAAGATGAAATTTTTATTAGTAGCTTTAAGCGGTTTATTAATGGGATTGACAACTGCTCCTTTTTCTGCTTTTTATTTAGCATGGATTGCCTTAATTCCTCTATGGTTATTAACGGTGATTGGAGATAATACTTCCCCTAAACATAAGTCACTTTTGAGCCAGATTATTTTTAATCAAAAAACGTTAATTGCTTTTATTTGGGGATTTTGTTATCACGGTTTTGCTTTATTTTGGATAACTGGTATTCATCCCATGACTTGGATGGGAGTTCCTTGGTTCAGTAGTTTATTGATTGCCATTTTTTGTTGGATATTTATTACGGTTTGGGGAGCAATTCTAGTCACTATTTGGTCGTGTATTTTACGTTTATATGGGGCTAATAATAGTAAATACAAACATTCTCAAGGGTTAATGGAAGCTATTACTAGGGTGATTTTTGCCGTAGCAGTATGGTGTCTTTTAGAACTGATTTGGAATCAAGGGGCGTTATGGTGGACTTCTTTATCTTATACCCAAAGTCCCAATAATTTAATTATTCTACAACTGACAAAAATATCAGGATATTCGATGGTAACAGCTTCTATTGTTGGCATTAATGGCTTAATAGCAGAATCTATACTTATTAAAAAAACTAACCAAAAACAATTTTTATCATTATTTTCAATTGCCTTCATAATCTGTACGGGATTACATTTATGGGGATTATTTATTTATCAAAAACCTTTGACGAATAATCCAGAAAAAGCGATTAAAGTTGGTATTATTCAGGGTAATATTCCCAATGCAATTAAACTCTATCCGCAAGGATGGAGAAAAGCGATTGAAGGTTATACACAAGGTTATAAAATTCTTAGTGTTCAGAAAGTTGATTTAATCATCACACCAGAAACTGCTTTACCTTTTGAGCTTGATGATATTATGGGCAATAGTTCTTTCTACCGTTCTATTTTAAAACAGCAAATTCCTGTTATTTTAGGAGCTTTTGGTCGTCAAAATAATAGTTATACTAATAGTTTATTTATGATTACCGACAACGGAAGTATATTGAGTCGTTTTGATAAAGTGAAATTGGTTCCTTTAGGTGAATATATCCCTTTTGAAAATATTTTAGGCAAACTAATTGATAGATTATCCCCCTTAGATAGTCATTTAATTGCCGGAGAAACTAAGCAAATTTTTAAGACACCATTTGGTCCAGCTATTACAGGAATTTGTTATGAATCGGCTTTTAGTGAGCATTTTCGTCGTCAAGCAAATGCAGGTGGAGAGTTTATTATTACCGCTTCTAATAATGCTCATTATAGTCAAATTATGCCAGCACAACATCATGCACAAGATATAATTCGTGCCGTTGAAACTGATAGATGGATGGCGAGAGCAACTAATACTGGATATTCAGCTATTATTAACCCAAAAGGAAACACTTTATGGATATCTGATATTAATACCTATCAACTACATGAAGGAATAATTTATGGTCGCAATAATCAAAGTTTATATGTAAAATGGGGTGACTGGTTAACAATTATATTAAGTATATTTGCAGGAATGTTATGGTTCATAAAATTAATAAACTGATAAAAAATTAACTAAATCTGGGAATACTAATCTTAAGAGAGTGTTTGTTAAAGATAAGTTTTACCAGGTGGGCAAAGTTTTCTAGACTATAAATAGCTTGGATAAGTATACATTTTTCCCACCTTACTGTCTTAATATTTTGCTATTAATCTCTTAAAGTTTACTGATGATGATGAATTATGAAACTAAAATTAATTGCTTGGTGCCTCGGTATTACAACAGTTACCACTGCCGGTTTAATGGGATTTATGTATCTGGTTAACCTACCTTATCCTATGATACGTCGTCCCGTTTCAAAAGTTGCTCCCCTGTTATTATTACCCAGTTATATACAAATGGATCATCATTATCGAGAAGCAATTGCTCATGTGGAACAATCGGATCAATTAATTAATAATGTCTCCAGTTTTGAGGATATTAAATTAGGAGAAGACAAGGTTAAATTAGCTCAAGAAAATCTAGATAAATTACCCGTTTCGTTTATTGGATATCAACCCACAAGGTATTGTCAAATGTTTGGTTGTAGTTGGAAGTTTACTATTGATGAATTTGAATCAGCAAGGAAAAAAATAGGCAGAATGGAAGCTGTTATTTTTCAAGAAACTAATGCCTATAATGCTTATCAACAAGCAGAAAATAATTTACAACAAGCTAAAGATAATTATCAGCAAGCCATTAAACTCGAAGAGCAACAAAATAGTCTTAAAAATTGGCAAAATTCCTTAGATGAATTAAAACAGTTACCTGCTCAAACTTTTGCGGCAAGCTTAGCCAGTTCAAAATTGAATAGTTATGAAAGAGATTTTCAATTAGTTACAGGTACAATTACAGGAAATAAAAAAACAAATACCATAATTAGTGTGGCTAAAACCTTTTCTTCATCATCTAGTAATTTGTGTGAAAATCCACCCCATTCTGTAGATAAATGGCAAGAATGTCAAGCACTTTTACAAAAAGCAATTAATCGTTTAGAAACCATTTCCCAGCAAGATATAGGCTATGTAGAAGCTCAATCTTTATTGGCAGAATATGAGACAAATCATAGCATAATTAAACTAAAATTAAAAAGAGAAAAAGAATCTGTTATAGCTTTAGAAACGGCTAAAAAAGAAATCAACAATATTCAACAAAAATTTGCTAATGGGGTAGCATCAAATGACTATCAATTTTTTGTTAGTGAAATGCAGCAAACCATTGAAATATTAAAGAAAGTTCAACCAGAAACCACCTCTTATAATGAAGCGCAAACTTTATTAAAGTTAGCCCAAGCTAAACTACGAGAAGTGGCTAAAAATTAAGTATTGAAAAAATAACCAAATTCGTTAACAATATATTGATAACACTTGATTATTTTGAGCGATGTCTAACCCAAAAACCACGGAAAACGAAACTTATCACGCTATTCTAGAAGCCTTAAATCATCTCATTAATGTAGTAGCAAAACTGCGATCGCCTGATGGGGGATGTCCTTGGGATCTTGCCCAAACTCCGCAAACTTTGATACCTTATCTTATAGAAGAAGCCTATGAAGTAGTTCATGCCATTAGAAGCGAGGATCAAGAGGCCATTGCTGAAGAATTAGGGGACTTGTTATTACAAGTGGTATTACAAGCACAAATAGCTGATGATGATGGTCATTTTAGCTTACAAGAAGTCGCCCAAGGTATCACTGAAAAATTAATTCGTCGTCATCCTCATGTTTTTGGCAATCTAGAAGTTGAAAATAGTGAAGAAGTTAGTCAAAATTGGGAAAAAATTAAAGCCCAAGAAAAAGGAGAAAGCTTAGAAATGGCTCAATTATTGAGTCGAAGATTAGAGCGTTATAATCGCACTTTACCCCCATTAATGGCCAGTAGTAAAATATCCGTTAAAGCAGCAAAAGCTGGTTTTGAATGGGAAAATGTAGAAGGGGTTTGGGAAAAGTTTAACGAAGAATTAGGGGAATTTAAAGAATCTTTAGAAAGCGATGATAAAGCTCATCAACAGTCGGAGTTGGGAGATTTATTATTTACCATCATTAATATCGCAAGGTGGTACGATTTAGATGCCTCAGAAGCCTTATTAGGAACCAACGAAAGGTTTATTCAACGTCTATCAAAAATGGAAAAATTTGCCGAGCATCCTTTAAGTGATTATTCCATAATAGAACTGGAAAAACTTTGGCAACAAGCTAAGAAACAATTGAATCAATAAGGTATAATTAAAAGGTAATTAGGATAATTTTTATGACCATCGATAAAGAAAAAGAGCCATTAGAACCTGTATCAGACTCCAAAAATAATACCTGGCAAGCTATCTGGGAAAATGTACAAATTTTGGTAATTGCTGTCATTTTAGCCTTCATCATCCGTACCTTTATAGCTGAACCCAGATACATACCCTCTGAGTCTATGTATCCCACTCTGGAAACAGGCGATCGCTTAGTTGTTGAAAAAGTTTCGTATCATTTTCATCCCCCTCATCATGGAGATATTATTGTTTTTGAACCCCCCATCCAATTACAACTACAAGGGTATGAAAAAGCACAAGCATTTATCAAACGAATTGTTGCTACAGGAGGGGAAACTGTTGCTGTTAAAGATGGCAAAGTTTATGTAAATAATCAACCCCTCGAAGAAGATTATATCTTAGAGTCTCCCAATTATAACTTACAATCTGTAGAAGTTCCAGAAGGGTATTTATTCGTTATGGGAGATAATCGGAATAATAGTAATGATTCCCATGTTTGGGGATTTTTACCGGAAAAAAATATTATTGGTCATGCTGTTTTTCGCTTCTTCCCTTTTAACCGTCTTGGGACTATTGTGAATAATCAATAAATTCACAATACAGAACTTACATTAATTACTTGGCTAAAACCATAAAATAAAAGTTAGTTTCTTTTAAGGCGATCGCCGATCGTGTAGTAGACTGGAAATAAGACGGCGAATGCTGAGAAAGATTTAACTCAAATAATTTAATTCTATGGGTACAGCTAACAAAATTTGGCTCTACGATACCACCCTCAGAGATGGGGCGCAACGGGAAGGAATTGCCCTATCCTTAGAAGATAAACTGAAAATTGCCCGTCAACTCGATCAAATGGGTATTCCCTTCATCGAAGGGGGCTGGCCCGGGGCCAATCCCAAGGACGTACAATTCTTCTGGAAATTGCAAGAAGAACCCCTTACCCAAGCGGAAATCGTAGCCTTTTGTTCCACTCGTCGCCCCCATAAACTAGCAGCAGAAGACCCCCTTTTAAAAGCCATTTTAGCCGCAGGAACCCATTGGGTGACTATTTTCGGCAAATCTTGGGATCTCCACGTCACAGAAGGGCTGAAAACCACCTTAGAAGAGAACCTAAAGATGATCGCCGATACCATCGAATACCTTCGCTCTCAGGGGAGGCGTGTAATTTATGATGCTGAGCATTGGTTTGACGGTTATCTCAATAACCCTGAATATGCTCTTTTAACCCTGAAAACCGCCAAAGAAGCCGGGGCAGAATGGCTAGTTTTGTGTGACACCAATGGAGGAACCTTACCCCATCAGATCAGTGAAATTGTTAAAGATGTGGTGGAAGCGTTAAATATTCAACCCGATCAGGATAGTCCCCAGTTAGGTATTCATACTCATAATGATTCTGGGACTGCGGTGGCTAATGGTTTAGCTGGTGTGGTAGAAGGTGTGAGGATGGTCCAGGGAACCATTAACGGTTATGGAGAACGGTGTGGTAATGCCAATTTATGTACGTTAATTCCTAATTTACAGTTAAAAATGGGGTATCACTGTTTAGAACAAACCCAGTTAACCCAACTGACAAAAACCAGCCGTTTAATTAGCGAAATGGTTAATTTAGCTCCAGATGATCACGCCCCTTTTGTGGGACGTTCCGCCTTTGCTCATAAGGGAGGTATTCACGTTTCTGCGGTGCAGAAAAACCCTTTAACCTATGAACATATAAAACCCGAAAACATTGGTAATGAAAGACGGATTGTTATTTCAGAAATGGCAGGGTTGAGTAATGTTTTGTCGAAAGCCAAAACCTTCGGCATTGAGTTAAATAAAGAAGACGTTGCTTGCCGTCAAATCTTAGCAAGAATTAAAGAATTAGAACACGAAGGCTATCAATTTGAAGCAGCAGAAGCCAGTTTTGAATTATTAATGCGTCAGGCCTTAGGGCAAACAAAAAGCTATTTTCAATTACAAGGATTCCAAGTTCATTGCGATCGCTTGTACGGTGAAGGAATGCCCTATAGTAATGCGTTAGCCACCATTAAAGTTACCGTTAATGGAGAAGATAGATTAGAGGTAGCCGAAGGAAACGGCCCTGTTTCAGCTTTAGACAGTGCATTGCGCAAGGCTTTGGTCAATTTCTATCCAGAAATTGCTCAATTTCACCTCACCGATTATAAGGTAAGAATTTTGGATGGGGGGGCCGGAACATCAGCCAATACCCGTGTATTAATCGAGTCGAGTAATGGTCATGAAAGGTGGACAACTGTAGGGGTTTCTCCGAACATTTTAGAAGCTTCTTATCAAGCAGTGGTAGAAGGTATTGAATATGGTTTATTATTAAAATCAACCCTTAAAAAGCCAGCTAAATCTATTTCTTAAAATCAAACGATAAGGGAATTAGAAATAACCTAATTCCCATCATATTAACTGTTAGCGAATGTACTCTTTAAGAATACTATTACGATTAGGATGACGTAATTTTCTTAAAGCTTTCGCTTCGATTTGGCGTATCCGTTCGCGGGTAACATTAAAAATCTGCCCAATCTCTTCCAATGTTTTCATGCGCCCATCATCTAAACCATAGCGTAACCGTAAAACATCCCTTTCCCTAGCACTTAAGGTATCGAGAACATTCTCCAAATCTTCTCGTAAGAGATTTTTCGACACCTCATCTTCCGGGGTTTCTCCATCTGCCTCAATAAAATCCCCCAAACGGGAATCTTCTTCTTTACCGATGGGGGTTTCTAGAGAAATGGGAAGTTGTGCCGATTTAGCGATGAAACGTAACTTTTCAATGGTCATCTCCATACGAGTAGCAATCTCTTCCTCAGTGGGTTTACGGCGCATTTCTTGAGAGAGAAGTTTCGTGGTTTTCTTGATCCGAGAAATGGTTTCGTAAAGATGAACAGGAAGACGAATGGTGCGAGATTGATCGGCGATCGCTCGTGTAATGGCTTGACGAATCCACCAAGTGGCATAAGTTGAGAACTTATAACCCTTCTCATGGTCAAATTTCTCCGCCGCTCGAATCAATCCCAAAGAACCTTCTTGAATCAAATCCTGAAAAGATAGTCCTCGATTCATGTATTTTTTGGCGATGGAAACCACCAAGCGGAGATTGGAGTGAACCATCTTATCCTTCGCCTTGCGTCCCAAATATAAACGACGTTTAAATTTAGACAGATAGGCTTTATGCTCTAATGTCCATGCCTTTTCTAAATCTGAAATAATTTCTGCCTTTTTCAACATAGCAGCTACTTCAGATGCTTTTGCTTCTCTTTCTTTGGAAGATTGAGAGCGGAGCATCTCCTCAATGTTTTCCCATTGAAAGATTCTTTTACCCCATTGAGCGTCACTGGGTTCTTCATCGAGTTCTTCCCATAACCCTTCTCTAATGCGCTCAAGTTGGAGTAAATCAGCAATTTTGCGAGCCAGTTCAATTTCCTCCTCTGCTCGCAAGAGTCGAATTCTACCTATTTCTTGCAAATAGACCCGTATCGAGTCTTCAGTATAAGGTTTTTTCTTGCTGGAATCTCGACGACGAGACGCACTAATTTTCCGTGTTTTTTTAGTTTCTGGAACAGCGATATCATTGATAACATCGCTGCTGGATTCGTCTATGTCTTCATCAATAAAGAACGCTACTTCCATCTGAGATTCAGTAAGGGTTAATAGGTCGTTAGCCTGCGTCATGCCGTTTTCCTCTTGCTCCTTCGGTGCAAAACTAGAAAATAAGGTTAATATCAGTTGACTTTGCCAATAATTTTTAGTCAACTCACTATTAGGATAAACTCAATTTCCGTTAAATGAGATTCTATCGTTGGTTTGATTGGTTATCAGAATTATCTTTGCCAACATTTAAGTCACATCGGCAGATTATCCCGTTATCATCAAAACCGAACCGTTCTCAGTCAAGAAAATTTAAGACTTATCCGATTGTAGCCTCAATTACAAAAAATCGGGTACAGTTTTTGGTTTAATTGCATCAAGATTCTGTGAATCCTTGCTTACATTAATTCAACACTGAATTCTAACCACTAAAATAATGGGTCTTACCCCCAATGATTTTAGAAGCATTACCTCTTTGTGACAACATTGACCTGGATTCTAATGAAAATCCCAAAATGGTATTTTTGTTCTTAAAAGGAGAAAAAGTTCAGTGCTTTTATTCATACGTTAGCAAAGTTTTTTATCTATCGATCCGATTAGGACTGGGAAACAAAAATAAAATATCAGAGTTTGATGACCTATTTCTGTTGTAGTAGCAAACAGGCAAAAATTGCAGTGACTTCTATCACTGCAAAAATAAACTTCAGTTTATTCACAGCACCGGTAAGGCTAATAGGCAAACGGTAATTCCCCAAGCCAGGCCAATCAACACTTGAAAAGGTGTATGTCCCAGTAGTTCTTTCAATCTCTCTTCGGTATTGAGATGATGAGTATCATGTAAAAATTCATCTAATAATTGATTAAGAATACGAGCCTGTTTTCCTGCAGCTTGACGCACTCCAGCCGCATCATACATAACAATTACTGCGAATAAACAAGCAATGGCAAACTCAGGACTTTCCCAACCTCTTATAAGTCCTACCCCGGTAGCTAAAGCCCCAACTAGAGCAGAATGTGCGCTTGGCATACCTCCCGTACTTACCAGAAAGCGAAAATTAATTTTGCCATGACGAATCAACTCAATAATTAACTTTAGCCCTTGGGCAGAAAAACAAGCCACCAGAGACACCAACAGTATTTTGTTGTTAAGAATCGTTTCAAAATCCTGCATGATTTAAGATTGGAAAATTTTAATTTTTGCGAGCAACAATAAATTGAGCGATCGCTGCCAGAGGTTGAGCCGCCTCACCGTAGGGAGTTAGTTGAGCCATCGCCTCATCAACGAGGGCTTGAGCTTGTTTTTGTGATTCCTCTAATCCCCATAAACTCGGATAGGTTGCTTTTTGCGCCTGTATGTCTTTTCCTGCCGTTTTGCCTAGTTCTTCTTTCGTGGAAGTCACATCCAAAATATCATCAATAATTTGAAAAGCCAGACCAATATTCTGAGCGTAACGAGAAAGGCGTTCCACGTCTTCTTGCTTAGCACCCGCTAAAATAGCTCCAGAAACCACGGATGTTTCTAACAACGCCCCTGTTTTATGAATGTGAATAAATTTCAATGTATCCACAGTGACATCTGATTTTCCCTCAGATTCCAAATCTAACACTTGACCTCCCACCAACCCTGCGGCTCCAACTGTGCGCCCTAAACGAGCAATTACATCTATCAACTGGCTCAGAGACACATTACGGGTTTGAGTGGCAACATACTCGAAAGCATAGGATAGTAAAGCATCCCCTGCTAAGATGGCAATGTCTTCCCCATAAACTTTATGATTAGTTAACTTACCTCGTCGATAATCATCGTTATCCATCGCTGGGAGATCGTCATGGATCAAAGACATGGTATGAATCATTTCTAAAGCACAAGCAGTCGGAAGTGACATTTCTGAGGTTCCTCCCATAAGCTCGCAAGTCGTTAAACATAAAATTGGCCGTAGTCTTTTTCCTCCAGCTAGAAGCGAATAACGCATGGCTTCATAGATTTCTTGAGGGCGAGTAATGGGCAGTGACTCATCTAGGGCAGTTTCAACCAACTGTTTTTTGTCTTTAAGATAGGACGCAAGGTCAAAATTCAATGCTTCTGTCTGCGTCACACGGTCTTCACCTGTCATAACCATGTTTTAGTACCTTGACTCAACGATTATTTTGTATCATTTCTATCAGTTTACTTTACAGCAATTTTTGACTAAATGGATTACCTTTTTGACATCCTCCCCGCCTTATAACGGAAAGTTATTCCTACAGAATTTAGAATGTAGAATTTAGAATTCAGAATTACCTACCCCTCAAGTTTGAGGCTTGAAACAAGGAAAATTCTTCTTCTCTTGGTCCATTGGATATGGC
>JASJEA010000180.1 GCA_030064935.1 Crocosphaera sp.
TCTCAGATTGATGTTTGATTCATCTATTGTCCAATAGTTACAGCAGTTTCCGCGCATTATGAAATACATATGCACAAGCAAGTGCGGCAGCTATATGCTTTCATGCAACAAAGCTTATGAAATACATATGCACAAGCAAGTGCGGCAGCTATATGCTTTCATGCAACAAAGCTCTTCCAAACTAATAATTCCATTTCCATTCAGATCCAATAACTCGAAAATCTGATTCGCGAGGTCAATATTTGTTTGGTACATATCTGGACTATTGATGCGACGATCGCCATGTTCGAGCCATTCTGCTAGCTCAATTTTACCATTATTATTTTTATCCGCATCTTTTCGTAAATATTCCCAGTCTTCCATAAACTTTCCATGGAGTTCCTCGTATTGTGGCGTTCCCTGAGTTAAATTACGCGCTTTAGCAACATTCTGGAATATTGCCTCAAAATCGTCTTTTTCTACTACACCATTTTGATCGGCATCATAGACTTGAAACAAGCGCGTCCACTTTTTTGTTTGTAGTTCAGTGAGCATATTTTTGTTTTCCCCAATAAGAATCATCAATCATCTTATCTCAACGTTGGTTGAAGACCCGCGCTCTCCGGTCACGGGAGCGTCGCATGGGAAAACCAATCAATCTTGCGGTTCTTACAATAGTGTGCTATCCTCAATAGAATAAGGCTGCTGGGCTAGCAGTGTCAGTCTGTGGAGCGACTGTAAGACCGGAAAGAGGCTCGACCTTGGAGGCAGGTGCATTGAAGCAGAAAGCCCTAATCAGCGATGGTTAGGAATCCAGCGCTGTCACGCAAGTGCAGCGTCGGGAGGATGTCAAGAACTATTGATTAATAACAAACAAAAATTTCAATCAAAGGAGTTGACTTCGTGGTAGAACCATTACTTTCTGGAATCGTACTTGGTCTGATTCTCGTGACATTGGCAGGACTATTTTTTGCAGCCTACCAACAATATAAGCGGGGCAACCAATTAAATATTTAATTAGCCAATCTTGCTGTCAAAGCCTGACCGTTAGGTTCTCCGTAGGACTTAAATACTGGACAGAAAACGATAGCTATGAATCCAAATGACACAAGCTAAGATTGTTCTAATTGTGGTGAAAAAGTCCTGAAAAATTTGTCAGACAGAATTCATTATTGTCCTTCGGAGTGGCATTGTGATGTGTCGCGATAAAAACGCAGCCAGAAATATAAAAGACAGGGCGGTAAAGCATTCCCTTCTTAGAGCTTCCTAGTCATGCAATAGGGAGACTAGGAAAGGAGAAGTCAACACTAACCTTGGGGTATAGTGTGGCATTATGTCACGATAGTATATTTCTGTCCTCGATGGAACAAAAAAAAGTCAAAGCTGTATTGCCGTAGACTTTCTGCCGACAAATTTCTAAGGTGGGAACTGATTTAATCGGCCATTTTTCGGGACTATGTTCCACTGCTAACTCGCTGGTTGGTGCTAGAAGTTGATATTGAGCGATCGCCTCTAATACTGGTTGATATAAGTCACTAGCATAGGGGGGGTCAAAATAAATCAAATCAAACTTCTGCCCTACCAGCACTTTTAACCGTTTCAACACATCTCCCCGCAACACCTGAAATTTCTGGGATGAGCTGGCCACCAGTTGCCAATTTTGGCGAATTATAGTACAAGCAGGGCCATATTGTTCGATGGCGATCGCTAAGGATGCTCCTCTACATAAAGCTTCTGCACCCATGGAACCAACACCAGCACATATATCCAGCCATCGACATCCATCTATATCATTTTGCCAAATATTAAATACGGCTTCTCGCACTTTGGCCAAAGTTGGACGAGTTGCCATTCCTGGTAAAGTTTTTAATTGACGATTACCATATATTCTTAAGTTCATGCCAACAAAAGGGAATAGAGGGAGAATTGGGAGATATAGTGGTTCAAAAAAGAATTATGCAAAAACGCTATATATAGAGATTGAAAACTATAGTGCTACACTTACTAATATCTGATTGGTACAATTTTTTGTGCCATACCCTGGTATTTTTTCCCTTGAAGAGACTGTTTGTTAAAGGAAGGTTAAATCCTTGTTTAAGGTAGGTTATACCAATTTCCTGAAGTATGGCTACACATCATATCTCAAGAATGAAATCATATAATCTGGCAGGAGATAAGCAGTGTAGCCTAAGTTTATAAAATTGGTATTAGGCAGGAAGATATCCTTTTGTTGAGTGAGAAAATTGTCTACTTTAATCCACTAACATCAAGCATTCTAGTCGTCTTAATATTTGCTTTATAAACAGACAGTCTATAATTACCTTTTGTGCCATAAATCCGGTTTATAACTAAAAAATCTTTCAATAATTAATAATTACTTCTCCTTAAAAAGAAGAGGATTTGCTAAAAACATTTTTTTCTTTTCTTGGTCGATTGGATATGGCGCACTTCGGAGCGGGTCTGCACTCTTCGGGAAACCTCGCCATCCCATCCTAGGTCATGCTCCGCAAACCACCGCTTTTTCTCCTTTCAAGGAGAGGCTTTAAACCTTAATCATATCATGTCCGGTTGAATAGTTTATAATTAAAGCTCGTAGTAGGGCAAGAGCCCTATGTATCTATTATCGGGCTCTTGCCCTACTACAAACAAAAATTTTTTGTTTCGCTTTGCGACATGAAACGCGCATCTCGGAACGGAGTTCTATCACGCTCTTATCCGGACATGATATTACTGGATAAATATAAATAATAGGATAAAAGGAGAAGGATAGATTTGAAAAAGGGAACAAGGAACAAGCAAAAAAACATAAAATCTAAATGGCTCTTAGTTGATAAGTTAATAGTTATTTAGTTAGTTAAAGCTCAATTTTCAGGGATAACTTTAATAACAAAATTTGACAAAATTTGTAGCCCAATAGTGGAAGATTTTTCTGGGTGAAATTGCACTGCCATTAAATTATTTTTTCCTACTGCTGCGGTGACAGTTTGATGACCGTGAGTAACTGTTGCTGCTGTAACTTGAGAGTCTGTGGGATCGACATAATAAGAATGAACAAAATATACCCAGGGCTGAGAACCTATTTCACTCCACAATAAATGTTTTGGTTGAGTAAATTGTAGTTGATTCCAACCCATTTGTGGAATTGTCAGATCGGGTTCAGATTTAAACCGACGTACTTTTCCAGAAAGTATTCCTAAACCTGCTTCTTGACCTTCTTCGCTACTTTCAAATAATATTTGTAAGCCTAAACATATACCTAAAAATGGTTTGCCGGAAGCAATAATTTGTTTAATAGGTGTTTCTAAGTTGCGTGTTCTTAAATGTTGTACTGCTGGATCGAAAGACCCTACTCCTGGTAAGATAACTGCATCAGCTTGTTCTATTTCTATTGGAGAATCTGTAATTTTTGGGATTGCTCCTGCTTTTTCTAAGCCTTTACAAACGGAGTGCAAGTTACCCATATCGTAATCTATGACTGCAATAGTTGGCATTAATTTATTTTCCTTGTTTTGTGTTTGGTAGTTTGACGATAGCGTTTCTCAAGTTACTGAGGTACAGTTGTTTTTCTTATTTTTTATTCCCTACTCCCTACTGTCTACTCCCTACTCCCTAAAACAAACGAATTTTTACCTCACTTAGAGATAGGAATTAGTTTATTATAGTCAAAAAGTTATATCATGTCCGCTTAATTAGCGATTAAAAACTTTTTCCTCGTAATACCTTCTTTTTTCTTCCTCTTCTCCCTCGTGAGTTCTGAGTTCTCCCTAATTATTTATAACTGTTCATCCGGAGATGATATTAGTATGATTTAAAGGATTTATATTTTTTTTTATTTTGTCTGAGTTTGAAAAATGAAAATCAAAGTTTTACTCACATCGTTTGATATTTGGAAACCTGAACATAAATATAATTCTTCTGATGATTTACTGGGTGTGATATCTGTTCAAGAATTAACTGATTATTCTCTAAGTTTTATCAGAAAGTTGCCTGTTGATTCAGTAGTTGCTCCAGAAATTGTGATTTCTCAAATAGAAAAATTTCAGCCTGATATAATTGTTTGTTGTGGGATGGCAGAAAAACGGGAAATTATGACAATAGAATCTCAAGCAAATAGTGGAGAAGAGGTGATGAACACTTCTGTTGATTTATCAAAGTTAGTGGTTGGTTTAGATAAAACTGAGATTAGTAATGATGCTGGAAAGTTTGTTTGTGAGGATTTATATTATTCGGTTTTAAAGTATCTTGATGAAGGTGGTTTAAAAAGTAAATGTATTTTTGTTCATGTACCTATATTAACGGCAGTTAATAGGGATTTAATTGTGGCGGATTTTCTCAAGTTGTTGTCAAAAATATCTGGTTAAAAGTGGGCGGCATTTAGTTATTAATTTGGGTAAGTATCTAATTTTTGATTGCTGATAGTTAGTGAATTTAATTATTTGGATGTTGATGAGCGATCGCTTCTCACTATGTATGATTTTAAGTCTGCTAATTTGGTGGGTTCATGTAGCTATATTAACGGCAGTTAATAGGGATTTAATTGTGGAGGATTTTCTGAAGTTTTTGTCAAAAATATCTGGTTAAAACTTTTTGGTATTTAGTTATTAATTTGGGTAAGTATCTAACTTGTGAGCGCCGATAGTTAGTGAATTTAATTATTTGGATGTTGATGAGCGATCGCTTCTCACTAAGTATAATTTTTAGTCTACTAATATTGATGTAAAAATATGTAGCAATATAGATACTATCAAAAGTTACACCTTGACAGTATTGTTTTGAGTAGCTAATATTTAAGGCAGAGAAAAAAAATAACTGTTGTAACATGATGAATGTTGATGGTTGTCCAAGTCGATGGAAATTCTAGTTCTGGCTTATTGTGTGGTAAGCCCATTTGGCTAGATATATAGTTAGAGCTTCTAATCAATGAAATCTGATAGGACTATTTAGCAAGAGTTTTAGCCTGGTAGGCTCAAGATGCTAACAACCTTGACTGACTATCCTTCCCAGATTTAATTGAAAGATAGCCCTAATTATATATTTAGTCAACTGGGCTTACTACCCAGTAAGCCAGAAACAGAATTTCCGAGTCTTGGACTGCGGATCGGCAAATATCATGGCTTAGAGCATTGTATAGAAAATCTGGAAATAATTCAGATTAAAAGTTGCTATTGCAAATTTAAGGATAGAGAAGTGGCTTTATTAGCCACCACTAAAACTCTATTTATTGGAATTTGTGTTAAGTGGTAATTATTCTATAAATGCTTAAAGTATTTGCTGAAAACAGAATGTTTTGACTCTCTAAAATTTATTTAGAAGGAGTCTTCAGTTATGGCGAAAAATAAAGCCACAATATCTTGTTATGTAGACATTCAAAATGTCTGCTCATTTCCTCAATACGCTAATGATTTTGTGAGTTTTGCTAAATCTCAAGGTGATTTGATTATTCAGAAAGTTTACTATAATTCAAACTGTAAAAACCAAGTTAATATTGTGAAAAAGCTCAAATCTCTTGGTTATCATTGTAAAGATGTTCCTTGTCCTCTAAAAAACAGTGCTGATAATCAATTAATATCAGACTTAATTGAAGATATTGAAGGAAATGAATCTCCAGACAAAATTATTCTTGTATCAGGAGATGGAGATTTTCAAAGTATAGTTAGCATCTTGAAAAAATTGAAAAAATATGTGATAGTTGTAGCGCAATATGGAAATCTAAAACAAGAGTTAAAAGATTCAGCTAATGAGTTCTATTTCTTAGAAAAACTGCCTCAGTTAGAAAAACTAAAAAATCAAACTGAGACAACTTCATTTTCAACTAAATTTGATTGGGATGATGCTGTAAAGTGTCTTTTAGATTGTATTAAAACTGTGGAAAACAAATCTGCAACATTAAGTTATCTTGGCAGAATGATCCGGCAGAGCCATTTGTTTCCTAAAGGATGTAAGAAATTTCCTTGTATTTGTAAATCTGATGGGAGAAACTTTTCAACACTTAAGAGTTTTGTTAAAGCTGTATCTCAAGAAGGTTTAGTAGTTATGAAAGATGAGAAAATATTCATACCTGAAGCCTAAAAAGTTACAATATTAATCTAACAATAACTATCAATCCAGTTTTTCATTTAAACTGGATTGATAGTTGGTAATTAAACAATAATTAAATTAGGAGAAAAAATGCACGAACTTCTAACATTTCGTGATGAGAAACTTTTGCGTCGCGCTCTAACTCACCGTTCCTATGTTCACGAAAACCCAAGAGAAACAGAAGATAACGAACGTCTAGAATTTCTCGGCGATGCTATATTAACCTTTCTTAGTGGTGAATATCTCTATAAATTTTATCCAGAAATGGCAGAAGATCAAATGACTCGTAGAAGAGCAGCATTAGTAGATGAAAAACAACTAGCGAAATTTGCTCTTGAAGTTGGTTTAGACTTTAGGATGCGACTTGGTAGAGGTGCCATACAAGAGGGTGGTTTCCAAAATCCTAATTTACTTAGTAGTACCTTTGAAGCAATAGTCGGAGCTTATTATTTAGACAAAGATTCAAACCTTGAGATGGTTCGTCCTCATGTTGAAAAGTTATTTAATTCTGTTCCTGATGATGTTGTTGAATCTCGTTCTAACATAGACTCTAAAAATTTATTTCAACAGTGGGTACAAGGAAATTGGAAAACACAACCTCCTAAATATAAAACAGTAAAAGCTGACGGATCAGAGCATCATCCAGAGTTTCTTTCTCAGGTGTTTGTTGATGATAAAATGTATGGAGAAGGTCGTGGTCGTAGTAAGAAAGACGCTGAAAAGAAGGCAGCATCAGACGCACTAAGTAGAGTCAAAAAACTTGGGCTAGTTTAGTCAGTTTACTGTAGTATAACCCGAGAATTTTTATACACTTTACATACTTTTTTATAGATGTTTGATAATAGCAAAAAAAATTAAGTCTTATAATTCTCTAAAAATATATAAAATAAAAATGACAAATAAAATACCCGAATTCAAAAATCAAGAACTTTTACAACAAGCTCTAACCCACCGTTCCTATTTGAACGAAAATTATGGGGATGAAGAAGACAACGAAAGTCTCGAATTTCTCGGCGATGCCGTACTAGGTTTCTTAGTAGGAGAATTACTATATAGAAGATATAAAGAAGAACACGATTTAAAACCTAAAGAACTTACTCGCCTCCGTTCACTTTTAGTAGATGAAAAACAATTAGCA
>JASJEA010000038.1 GCA_030064935.1 Crocosphaera sp.
TTGCACAATAAATTTGCTAAATTATTCGGTCGACCTTCTTTTAAATTCAAAATTTCTGATATATCTTTATCTGTATTTTTCACTCCACTCCTAGCATATCTTTTAGTAAAACATGAACGCCAAAACCATTTTTTAATCAGTTCATAATCTTCTTGAGATATTGGGGGTGGTTGTTTCTGAGAAGAAGCAAAAAAAGCGGCAAGAACTACTAATATATTTTCCATTGGTAATAATTTTAAGGAATATATATTTAATTCAGTTTTCAAGAAATCTATTGATCTAAATATTCCTGTTTTAATTTCATCAAATTTTTGACTAACCTCATTACCAGGTAGTTCCATAAAAGCTTCTGGATTGGAACATGATTTTACGATAGCTGAAGAACATTTCAGTAGTAAATCTGAGCCAACTTGTTTAAAACCAAAATCCTCTAATTCTTCTGAAATTTCTGCAAATTTTTCCTGTAAATCAAAATCATCACTCCAATTCCAAACCGATAATAATTGAAAAGTATTTAATTCTATCCCTTGTTTATTGACTCTCTCAAACACAGTGGCAACATACTGTCTTTCTTCATTTTCAAACCTTTCAATAGGTATTCTTGCTTTAGTAAACTTGTCGACTAATTCATCAATATTTTCAGCAATTTCATCAGGTAAATCACGAGTAAGTTTTCTATATTTAGGAGAATCAAATACATATCTTAGTGGAAAATATTTATTTTTATCGTAATTTTTCCAATCATCTAAATATGCAAAAGGAACAGACTCATTACTATTAATTTCATAAAATAAATTAATCCAATCCGTTTCTTCGCTTTCATCAGGTTCAAGAGCATTTTGAAAAATTCCAAAAATTGATGTTATCCGTTGTTGTCCATCAAGTACATAATCAATTGGATATTCAGTATCATTATTAGGTAACTTATCTGGACCTAAGTTTTTTTCTGTTCTTAAAGGATTCTTCGTTCTCCACAATAAAATAGAACCAAAAGGAAACCCTTTGTAAATACTATCCATAAGATAAAGAACTCTGTCAGGGTCCCAAACAAAACCCCTCTGAAATGAAGGTATTCTAATTCTTCCTCTTTTTAAATCATTGATTAAGTCTTCAATAAAATAATAAGTCTCTGCCATTTTTATTTATAACTATGTTTTTCGATTGATACTAAAACAATCATATCAGTTGAATGTTTAATGGCGTAAGTGTTCAAGAAACTTAAGAAAACCCTAAGCACTATTACTAAATAAACTTGATACCCTTAGAAGTGATACCCTAGAAAGTCCTCATCGCAACATCTTAAGTAAACGTGAAGAAAAGGAGACACTGAATGTTAGAAAACTATCACAAACACGTAGCAGAAAGAGCAAAACTTGGTATTCCTCCCTTACCCTTAACCGCAGAACAAACATCGCAACTATGCGAACTCTTAAAAAATCCTCCTGAAGACCAAAAAGAAGAACTTTTGATGTTATTAAGAGATAGAGTTCCCCCTGGTGTGGATGAAGCAGCTTATGTTAAAGCAGGATTTTTAACGGCGATCGCCAAAGAAGAAATAACCTGTCCCCTCATCTCTCCTCAAGGGGCGATAGACTTACTAGGAACCATGATGGGAGGTTATAATGTACAATCATTGGTAGAGTTGCTGCAATCTTCTGATACCACCTTAGCCTCAGAAGCAGCCACCGCACTGAGCAAAACCCTGTTAGTCTTTGACGCATTTAACGAAGTCTTAGAACTTTCCGAAAGCAATCCCTACGCCAAGCAAGTCATCGACGCATGGGCTGAAGCTGCCTGGTTCATCAATAAACCCCAAGTTCCCGAAAGTATCCACGTCACTGTCTTTAAAGTACCTGGAGAGACTAATACAGACGATTTATCTCCGGCACCCCATGCAACGACTCGTCCCGATATTCCCCTGCATGGGTTGGCCATGTTAGAGTCCAAAATGCCAGAAGGCATTGCAACCATTGCTAGGCTCAAAGAAAAAGGCTATCCTGTGGCTTATGTTGGGGATGTGGTGGGTACAGGTTCCTCCCGTAAATCAGCCATTAACTCTGTTTTATGGCACATCGGTCATGATATACCGTTCGTGCCCAATAAACGGGCTGGAGGATACATTTTAGGGGGAAAAATAGCCCCTATTTTCTTCAATACGGCTGAAGACTCTGGCGCATTCCCTATTGAATGCGATGTTTCCGACATGGAAACCGGCGACGTTATCATCATTTATCCCTACAAAGGAGAAGTCACTAACGAAGCAGAGGAAGTCATTGCAACCTTTACCCCTAAACCCGAAACTATTTTAGATGAAGTTAGAGCAGGGGGGCGCATTCCTTTACTGATTGGACGCGCATTAACCGACAAAACCCGTGAAGCATTGGGACTTGAACCGAGTCCTTTATTCGTCCGTCCCAGTGTACCAGAAGATACCGGTAAAGGCTTCACCTTGGCACAGAAAATGGTAGGGAAAGCGTGCGGTTTGCCTGGAGTTAGACCGGGAACTTCCTGTGAAGCAATGATGAGTACCGTTGGTTCCCAAGATACCACAGGACCCATGACTAGGGATGAGTTGAAAGAGTTAGCTTGTTTAGGGTTTAACGCAGACTTAACCTTACAAAGCTTCTGTCATACGGCAGCTTATCCCAAACCCGTTGACATCAAAACTCATAAAGATTTACCGGACTTCTTTGCAACCCGTGGCGGTGTTGCGTTGAAACCAGGGGACGGTATCATCCATTCTTGGTTAAACCGAATGTTATTACCCGATACGGTGGGAACGGGGGGAGACTCTCATACTCGTTTTCCTTTAGGTATCTCCTTCCCCGCCGGTTCTGGTTTAGTTGCATTTGCAGCAGCTTTGGGGGTAATGCCTTTAGATATGCCAGAATCAGTGTTAGTTAAGTTTACTGGAGAGTTGCAACCGGGAGTAACTTTAAGGGATATTGTTAATGCTATTCCTTGGGTGGCTATTCAAGAAGGTAAATTAACTGTGTCCAAAGAGAACAAAATTAATGTTTTCAATGGTCGTATTATGGAGATGGAAGGATTACCTGAATTAAAAGTAGAACAAGCTTTTGAATTAACCGATGCTACCGCAGAAAGGTCTTGTGCAGGGTCAACTATTAAACTAGGAAAAGACACCATCGCTGAATATTTACGCTCCAATATTTCCTTAATTAAAAATATGTTTGCACGGGGTTATCAAGACTCTAGAACGTTGATGCGTCGGGCAGCAAAAATGGAGGAATGGTTGAAAAATCCTGTTTTAATGGAAGCTGATGAAAGGGCAGAATATGCTGATACTATTGAAGTTAACTTAAACGAGATTAAAGAGCCTATTGTGGCTGCCCCCAATGATCCTGATAATGTTAAATTGATGTCCGAATGTGCAGGGGATAAAGTAGATGAAGTGTTCATCGGTTCCTGTATGACCAATATTGGACATTACCGTGCTGCTGCGAAAATTTTAGAAGGTGCAGGACGCATTAAATCTGTTTTATGGATTTGTCCCCCAACCCGAATGGATGAAAAACAGCTACGGGAAGAGGGTATTTATGGTGTATTTGCTGCATCAGGTGCGAGGACAGAAATGCCAGGATGTTCTCTATGTATGGGCAACCAAGCAAGAGTAGAAGACAATGCTACAGTATTTTCTACCTCTACCCGTAACTTCAATAATCGTATGGGTAAAGGGGCGCAAGTTTACTTAGGTTCAGCAGAGTTAGCTGCGGTGTGTGCCTTATTAGGAAAAATCCCCACCGTTGAAGAATATATGGAGATTGTCACCCAAAAAATTGACCCCTTTGCAGATGAATTGTACCGTTACTTGAACTTCGATCAAATGGCAGGATTTGAAGACGAAGGACGAGTTATTCCCTTAGAAGAAATGCCCAAAATTGAAGATATTTTAGGCATTCCAGCAGGGGCTTTAAGTTAACATGGTAGGGTGGGCAATGCCCACCTTAAATTAATTGAGGTATAATTAATGTGAAGTATCAGGTTAAATTTAAACCAAAAGCTATCAAAGAGTTAGAAAAATTATCATCTCATAACAGGACTCGAATTATTTCTAAAATTGAAGCAATGACAGATAATTTGCAAGGAGATATCAAAAAGCTAACCAACTTTTTTCCACAGTATCGATTACGAGTCGGTAATTATCGAGTATTATTTGATATTGAAGATGATACGTTAATAATTTATCGGGTTAAAAATCGGCAAAATGCCTATAATTAAATTAAGGAGACAAAAATGATTGAATTACATCCTGAATTTTTAACTAAGAATGGCAAAAAAGAATTTGCTATTTTATCTTATGAGGAATTTCTTAAAATTCAAGAATTATTAGAAGACTTAGAAGATTTAGAAGATTTAAGAAAAGCAAAAGAAGAAGAAAAAGATAGTCCTTCTTATTCATTAGATGAGGTGAAGACAATGCTTGATATTGAGTAATTAGTAAAATTTTTAATTCTGTTATTCTAGAACTTAGAGCAAGAGTACACAGTTTTGTTAACGAGAACCTGAATGAGTTAAGGTCTAATCTTCCTTACTCTCTTTTATATTCAATTACTTTAAATTATTTATCCTATGCTAGATTTTCAAAGTTTTGATTCATTTGATCCTCTTGAAGCTAAAACTGAAGCTGATACAGAAGTAAAATTAAAAGCTCTTAAAAATGAAATAAAAGGGATTTTAACATCCTATGTTGGTTGGTATGATCCATTTTGCGAAACAATTCAAAATGCAATGGATGCTGTTGAAAAACGTGCCAATAGAGAATCTAATTATGATCCAAAAATCTGGATTACAATCAATTTACAAGATAATATGTTGATCGTAACTGATAATGGTATCGGTTTAGACGAAAAACAATTCAAATCATTTTTATCTCCTTTCTTTTCTTTCAAATCTCGTAAAAATCGTGGACATAAAGGGGTTGGTGCTACTTATTTAGCTTATGGATTCAATTATATTCAATTATGTACAAAGACTCCCAGTTTTACTACTGTAGGAAAAATGATTGGTGCAAGAAATTGGGTTGATGATGATGAGACTTCTTTACTTCGACCTCAAGTTAGCAATGACATAGATGGGCCATTAGATAAACATTTTAAAGAAAATAATGACACAGGAGTTTCGATCTGTATTAAATTTGATAAGGGTACTTTTCCAAAAAACTTGAATTGGGTAGGTATGAGAAAAGCTAGTGCATGGTTAAAAGTTTTACGTTTTAAAACAGCATTAGGAGGAATTCAAGCAACCGAAAATCTAGAGGTCTTTTTAGACGTTATTGATAAACAAGGTAACTTAACGCAAGAATCAATTAAGAAACCGACTTATCTTTGGATTCATGAAACCTCTGATAAATCTCTTTACTATAAAGACATAGAAAAGAAGAGAAAAGAATTATTTGATAGGAATAAAAATCCTGAAAATCTACCTAAAAACTTTATGAATCGTTTTGTGATTTATGGTCAATGGGATTTTAATTCTTTAATAGAATCTAGTAAACAAATAAAACTAAACCTAAATGAAGAAGATTATCAATTGCTAACTACTCATAAACCTTATATATACTGTGCATACGTTTGGTCAGTTAAACATTGGAATAATTTCCATCAGGAATTAGAGTATAGATCATCATCTAAAAGTAAAATTTTATATGGGGGAATACAGTTAATTGAAATAAATTTTTTTCTTGTTGATTGTAGTAAATTTATAGGTAAAAAGCACAATGAACTTTTACACCGTAATTCTTAGAAAAATCGCAAGTTATTGGGTTTCATTATGTCTCGAAAACGGATTCGTAGGACAGGGAGAAACTCCAGAACAAGCTATTGATAAACTAAAAGAAGCAATTGAATCTTTTTTAGAAGTTTATAATAGCGAAGATAATGTTTATTCTCGTCCCCTTCATATTGATGAACTCCATGAATTTTTAACCATTGAAAATTCAGAATCTTGTGAAATATACGAACTAAGAAAAGTTTATGCCTAAAAATCTTCCTTCTCTTAAACCGAAAAAACTAATTAAAATTCTTGAAAAAGGAGGTTGTAAATTTTATCGAGAAGGAAAAGGAGATCATCGCTTATATATTCGAGAAGTTGATAAACAGCGTAGAATTGTTCCTATAGATATTGGGGCAAAATAAATGTCACCTGCTTATGTTTTACGCATTTTTAGACAATTTGGTTTTAGTGATGAAGAAATTGAAAATTTGTTGAAATAAATTAATAAAAATCAAGAAAGCGATCGCCTATAATAGAACTATCCCCTAAAATGAGTATAAGGAGGAGATTGTTCAATGGATAACTTAGTTAATTATCGTCAAATCATCAAAAAAATCTTAACAGAATATGATGAAATTGCTAATCGTTCATCTAAGAAAAAGTATGAAACTTGTTTGATATTTGATGAAAATCATGATCATTATTTATGGATGTCTATAGCTTAGGTAGATCAAAAAAGAATTAACAACACTCATGTACATATACGAATAAAAAACAATAAAATCTATCTAGAAGAAGATTGGACAGAGGAAGGGATCGCTAATGAATTCTTAAGAGAAGGTGTCCCCAAAAAAGATATTGTTTTAGCCTTTCATGATCCTGAAACTCGTAAATATACAGACTTTGCCATCGCTTAAACCCTTATACTTAATAAAGATAAATAGCACCCGTTCCTTGTAAATTAATAGAACGATGTCCTAAAAAACTAGGCTCATCTTTAACCACAGAGACATTAACAATATTATTCTCTTCATCCACCTTGACTTGATAACGTAAATTAAACTCGCTAGTATCATTAACCAAAGGATAAATCACAATATTAGCGGTACTACCAAACCCCTTTAAGTTACCCGTTGCTTCTGGTGGCAACTTTTGGGGGTTCATCGCTTCTAAGTCTGTTAAATCGTATTCAATCGGAACATCAGTCTTATTAATAATATTCACTTCCACAGTTCGTTTAATATCGAAACGGGCTACTGGTTGCCAATAGCCAGGTTGATAAGTTTCAGCCGGAGGATCTTGGGCATAAATAGGCATAACATTAGGAATGCCTAAAAATGCTACAATGATAAAAGGTAAAGACTTAATCATAATTTTCAATGTTATGGTTTCTTTTTTGACAATTTAGCATTTCTTGTCATTTAATTCTAATTTCCTGTGGTTAACTTTTCCAACTGTCCACAGAAAAAAGACGGGAAAACTCCCGTCTTAGTCACATGATTAAATTAATTATCCATTGCCTTATCGAGAAGCAACCGAAGCCGTGGGACGACGACGACGATAAACTTTACGAGTCGCTTTAGGTTCGGTTTCAGGAGGAATATCTGGGGTTTGTAAAATGAAGATTACCAGAGGATAACTCCGTAATTCCCGTTTTACCAGTCTTTGTAAGGTACTTTCAATCTCTTCCTTTAAGTAAGACCAGTCCACTTTGCTTGTGTTATCACTATCAGCAAACTCATCCCAACGATTTTCGAGAATATTCTCAATAGCACGAATGATCAGTTGTTTTAACAACGACTTTTCTACCTTGGTAACTACGCCCCGTAAGTCCACCGCAGCAGGGTTCATTAACTTCCCATCCCAACTAATAGAAGCGGCTACAGTTACAACACCATCTTCGGCAAGTTGCTGACGATCTTCCATGACGTGTTCATGAACAACGCCGGCTTGATCCACTAATTCAATACCGGAGGGGACTTGTCCACTAACTCCAATGCTATCAGGGGAAACTTCTACAATGTCACCGTTGTTAATAATGACGATATTTTCCGCCGGAACACCCACTTTATAAGCTGTTTCTGCGTGTTTAACTAACATACGGTGTTCGCCGTGTACAGGGATAAAAAACTTGGGTCTTGTTAAAGCCAACATTAATTTGTGATCCTCTTGGCAACCATGACCGGAAACATGAATACCATGATGACGACCATAAATTACTTTTGCCCCTTGCATCATTAAACGGTCAATAGTGTTAACGACGGCAATAGTATTCCCAGGAATGGGATTGGCAGAGAACACAATGGTATCTCCTGGACGTACTTTAATATGACGGTGAGCTCCTCTGGAAATACGGGTTAAAGCGGCTAAAGGTTCCCCTTGTGATCCCGTGGTTAAAATTAAAACCTGTTCATCGGCTAAGTTTCGGGCAGCTTTGAGGGAAATAAACAGATCATCGGGACATTTGATATAGCCTAAGTTTCGGGCGTGGGCAATAACGTTTAACATCGAACGTCCCACCACCGCAACTTTTCGTTTATGTTTTTGTGCCAGTTGTAAAATGATGTTCACCCGATGCACGGAAGAGGCAAAGGTGGTGATCATTAACCGTCCCTCTGCTTGGGCAATAATGCGGTCTAAGTTGGGATAGACTGAACTTTCTGAGGGAGTGCTTCCTGGAACTTCGGCGTTGGTGGAGTCGCTGAGGAGACAGAGTACCCCTTTTTCGCCATGTTCGGCTAATTTTTGCAGGTCGAAATGTTCTCCATCTACAGGAGTATGGTCAATCTTAAAGTCTCCTGTATGGATAACCACCCCTAACGGGGTATGAATAGCCAGGGTAAAGCTATCAGCCATGGAGTGGGTGTTACGAATAAACTCCACTAAAAAGGAAGGACTAACCCTGACCATGTCTCTAGGACTCACGGTTTTTAATGTGGTGCGATCGCTGACTCCGGCTTCTTCTATTTTGTCCCTGAGAAGGGCAATGGCTAGTTTGGGTCCATAGATAATGGGAATATCAAACTGTCTTAAATGATGAGCAATACCTCCGATATGATCTTCATGACCATGAGTGGCGATCATGCCCTTAATTTTATGACGATTTTCCCTAAGATAGGTCATGTCAGGAAGGACGATATTCACCCCGTGCATTTCTTCGGTGGGAAAAGCGATCCCTGCATCGATGAGAATAATTTCGTCGTTATATTCTAAGACACAAGTATTTTTGCCTATTTCATGGAGTCCCCCCAAGGGAATAATTTTTAGGGTAGGTTGTTGTTTAGTTTGACTCATTTTCCTCCTTCTGGTTAAGTCATTTGTTGATAATTTCGGTTCACGAAAAACTGAAAATTTTAATAAAGGTATTCCTAAAAACAACGAAAAGGTTGTCTTCTAAGACATTTAGCAAAGTTTTTATTTATATGGGGTTTATGCTTTTTCGAGCAAAGACAATTCTTCTAATACTGATTTAACCTCTTGTTTCAATGTTTCAGAGATTTCTGTTAGGGGTAATCTCACTCCACCGACTTGCCATCCTTGTAAGTTCAATGCTGCTTTGATGGGGATAGGATTGGTTGTACAGAATAAGACTTTAAATAAGGGGGAAAGTTCCACATTTATTTCACTTGCTTTAGTACCTTTATTATTATTAAAAGCTTTAATCATTTCTTGCATTTGTTGGCCCACTAAATGGCTTGCTACACTGACAACTCCCACAGATCCCACGGTTAGTAACGGTAATGTTAAAAAGTCATCTCCAGCATAAATCAAAAAAGAACTATCAGTCATTCTACGTATTTTACAGGCTTGTTCTAAACTGCCACTAGCTTCTTTTATAGCAACAATGTTATTGATTTCTGCAAGTTTAGCGACGGTTTCTGGAGTCATGTTCTGTCCAGTACGCCCAGGTACATTGTATAACATTATGGGAAAATTGCCTACTGTTTCAGCAATTTTTTTGAAATGTTTATACAGTCCTTCTTGGGGTGGTTTATTATAATAGGGGACTACCTGTAATGATCCATCTAATCCCAGTTTTGCTACTTCTTGGGTCATTTCAATAGCATGATCTGTGGAATTTCCCCCAGTTCCGGCAATTATTTTTGCTTTATCCCCTACGGCTTTTTTAACTATTTGAAATAACTGACATTTTTCTTCCCAACTGAGGGTAGGAGACTCTCCTGTTGTCCCAGATATGACTAAGCTATCGCTACCATTATTGACTAAATGAATAGCCAATTTTTCAGCCACATTATAGTTAACATTACCTTCTTTATCTAAGGGCGTTACCATGGCGGTAATCACCTTTCCAAAAACTGGATCACTCATTCGTTTTCTTGTCAGTTTACAGTGAGATTAGGGATAAAATTCGCTAATATTGATATTCTAAACCTTGACGGTTGATACCTTTGGCTTCAACCAATTTTCTTCGAGTAATAACTCAGCAATTTGTACCGCATTTAGAGCCGCACCTTTACGAATTTGATCCCCACAAATCCATAATTCTAAGCCACAAGGATGAGAAATGTCTTGACGAATTCTTCCCACTAGGACATCATCTTTACCAGAAGCATCTATGGGCATGGGAAAGTAATTTTTCTGCCAATCTTCCAACAGTTTAACCCCTGGAGACTGGGCAATAATTTCCCTTGCTTGGGCGACGGAAAATGGATTTTTGAACTCTAGATTAATGGCTTCTGAGTGAGCCCGTAATACTGGTACTCTAACACAGGTTGCTGTCACTTTTAAAGTTGGCTCATTAAAAATCTTACGGGTTTCATTAACCATTTTCATCTCTTCCTCACAGTAACCTGTATCTGTTAAGGGAGAGTTATGGGGAAAGAGATTGAATGCTAAAGGATAAGGTAAAATTTCTGGTTGGGGTTGTTCTCCATTTAAAATGGCTTGAGACTGTATTTTAACCTCTTCCATCGCTCTTGCTCCCGCACCACTAGCAGACTGATAAGTAGAGACGACAATTCGTTCAATGGGCTGTATCTTATGTAAGGGGTAGATAGCCACCGCCATGAGGATAGTGGTACAGTTGGGGTTAGCAATAATGCCTGGATGGTTTGCTGCTGCCTCTGGGTTAATTTCGGGTACAATTAGGGGAACTTCTGGGTTCATGCGAAAGGCACTGGAATTATCCACCATCACTGCACCAGCCTCTACAATGGTTTTTGCCCAAGCTTTGGAAGTTGAGCCACCGGCAGAGGCTAAGACAACATCGATGTCTTGAAAAGAACTTTCTTCTACTGCTTCAATTGTGAGGGTTTCGCCCTTAAATTTAAGGGTATTGCCTGCTGAACGAGGAGAAGCCAAAAGTTTGAGGTTATTTAGGGGAAAGTTACGACTTTCTAAGAGTTCTAGTAACTCAGTACCGACGGCTCCTGTTGCTCCTAGTATAGCAACGTTGACTGGTTTGGACAATCGATGGTTCCTCCCGAATCTGTAGAGTCTATCATTCTACCATGTATCCGAGGATTAAGAAAAGAGATTCAGAATGTAGAATTTAGAATTACTGAACCCTCTACTTGGCGTTTTGAAACCATTTTTTGAGTTGGAAGTCAATCAGAATGTAGAATTACCTCCACCTAACCTGCATTATTCATGAAGAAAAAACAAAACAAAAAAAATAAGAAATTGGCATCAAAAACGATTTTTTATTAAATGGATTTTTAAAAAGTAGTCAATCTCGCTAATTCCATTGAAAAAAATCGCCAAAAAACGTAAAAAAGGCTAGATAAAGGTTAAGTAGATATACCAATCCTATGAGAGATAGATGTTAGGAAAAAATTAATTGTTGCCCAATAGTTAGTAATAGATAAAAATTACAGACTGTTATTGGCATTAAATCTCCATATTCCTGATTGCATAAGGCTTTCAGCCTTGTTCTCAATTCTCTCATGAATAATTCAGGTTAGAAGATATGAAATTAGTATTTCATCCTAATTTCATATTTCTTTGTCATGATACGAGAAAGAAATATCTAATTTCCAAAGTCTTTTATTTAAGCATGACAGAAGCGAGCAAGTCGACAGATATAGTTGGGGTAGAACATATTCGGGGGTTTTCTCAACAACTATCCTCGTTAGATCCCTTGTCATCAAGTGGGATGCTAACTATAGGAACGACTGTTGTTATGGGAGTTCTAGTTATCCGTAATACCCCGTTAAAGCGTTTATTTCCAGGAAAGATATTAGGGAGTCTGGTTAGTAAGAAAACCCTGGGATTAGGGGTTTTTATGGCGTTGACGGGGGGTATTCTCCTGGTTACGAATCAATTAAAACCAGCATCCTCTACGATGGATCATAGTGGCCATGGTGATATGTCCCACGATGAAATGATGGCTGTGGATGGTTCGTTTAACCCTACTCCTGTCACCGTAGAAGTGGTTAAACCCCAACTATTACAAGCTACAGTGCAATATACAGGGACTATTGAACCTTATCAAGTGGTTACAGTCTATCCTAGGGTTGCTGGACAATTAACTAATTATTCTGTTTATCCAGGCGATCGCATTACTATCGGCCAAACCTTGGCTCAAATTAGTGCTAGTGAACTGTTTACCCAAGTAGCAGAAGCGCAAGCAGAAACTGATACGATGCGAACGGGGTTAGAAATAAGTAAAATTGAGATATTAGAACAAAAGAATAGTATAAAACAAATAGAAGCTGATTTAGGTTATTTAAAAAAGAAATTAGAACGTTTTGCGATGTTAGTTTCGGAAGGGGCGATCGCTCAAGATGATTATGACGTAGTAGAAAGTGAAGTGCAAGCTAAACAAGCTATTTTATCGGAAGCTAAGGTTAAAATAGCTCGTTTAGAAGCAAAAGTAATCAATGATAAAGCTAAAGTACAACAAGCTAAGGCTAAAGTGGCGACAGCTTCTGTTATGTCTAGTTATACCCAAATAGAAGCCCCTGTTACTGGTATTGTACAAGAAAGAATGGTCGATCCGGGAATGGTGGTACAACCAGGGATGGGAATTTTGAAAATAGGAGATTATAGTCGTATTCGTTTACAAGCAAATGTAGCACAACACGATGCTACTAAAATTCGTATAGGAACACCAATTATAGCAAAAATACCCGGCACAAGCTTTACTATTAATGGCCAAGTCAGTAGTATTTTTCCTCAAACCAACAGTCAAACCCGTACCGTTACCGTCGAAGCAGTGGTTAACAACCCTGGAGGTGAGTTGCGATCGGGCCAGTTTGTGGAAATGGAGTTGATCACCCAACGTCAACCCAATGCGTTAATGGTTCCCTCCTCTGCTGTTGTCACCTTTGAAGATAACCCGGCGGTGTGGGTGGTTAATGGGGACACAGCCACTCGAAAATTAGTTACAGTGGGCATGGTGAGTGGCGATCGCCTTCAGATTCTGCGAGGACTACAACCAGGGGATGCTGTTATTACCACGGGACATCATAAACTAATAGAAAATGCTGCGGTAACGGTGGTTAACCAAGGGAATAAGACCTTAATTTCAAGTAATATTAGAAATAGCCAAAATCAGGTTAGTATTAACTTAGTCAGTTCGTCAGACGTTAATATAGGAGATGCTGAATTTATTTTTTAATTTCTTGATAGTAAAAACCAGAAACCTTTAGCCATTAATGAGCTAGAAATTAAAGCTACCATGCCGATGAAAAATATGGCTCCAATGACGGCAAAAGTCGAGGTAAAATCCGAATCGCAGAAAGGAAAATTTAGAGCAGAAACTTTCTTAGGCATGAAAGGAGAATGGAAAATTTATGTTGAGGTTAAAGACAAAGATTATCAACAAAAAAAAGAGTTTGATATTTTAGTAAAATAAATATCCAAGTAGAGTGAGAGAGCATTGTTTATTGTTGTAGTTAAATTACCATTACTTATATTGATTGTATTTTTACAATACACTATAATTTAATATATTAAGTTACAGTTTTTGATTAGAGAAAACTATGAAAAAAATCTTCGCTTTAATTCTTCCCATTAGTTTGTTAATGGTTGCTTGTGGTTCACCTTATACTGATACAAACACCCAGTCAGGAACTGCCCCTAAAACTGAAACAACAGCAGCAGAAAACACAGCTAAGGTAGCTTTAGTAAGTCCTGAAGGGGATATTCCTATGGGAGATGTCGAATTAATTTTAGAAGTTCAAGACAACACTTCAGGGGAAACTGTAGCAGTTGAAAATATCGAAGTGAGTTCAAAAATGCCAATGGAAGGGGAAGAGCCAATGATTTCTACTTTAGAAATCGAAACTACAGAAACACCCGGACAATTTAAACTTAAAACTAACTTTAGTATGGTCGGAACTTGGAATTTAGCTGCTACAGTAAAAGATTCTAAATATCAAGGGGGCAATGAGATTGTTGTAGAGGTTAAATAACAGTAGGGTGGGCAAAGTTAACTTATAAATGAGTCAATTAAAATATAGATATTATTGCCCACCATAAATGATCACGTTTTTCCTCCGGACGATTTCATCCTTATTTCATAATTATCTGTCACTTTATAAATAATGGTTGCTTGGTGGGCAATTATCTTAACTTACTTATTTTTTTGGTCGATTCTCCCTTGATTTAACTCTTGATGTAGAATCTTAGTTACATGAAACCTATCTGCAGTAATCACAGCTTTAGGACACATTTGTTCCACAACTGTTTTATACATTTTATATAAATCT
>JASJEA010000197.1 GCA_030064935.1 Crocosphaera sp.
GCAGCAGCAATCGCTTCGGCAATGCTGAGAAAATCTCCATTCCCACTATCGTCTACTAACCATTTAGTGTTAGGCATAATTTCTGAAATTTGATTAAAAAATATTACGTTAATTGTTCGCTATCCAGACTATTAAGCAATTTATTAAATGGCTGTGATCTCGATCATCAATCTATGTTTAGGGAGATAAAACTTAACAATGAGAGAATGAATCGATCAAATACTCTATTCTGTATATCAATCCTGATCGGGGTTATAGCTTATTTATTGATTTGTGAATCAATCACCTCATAGGGTGAAATATCTGTCAATCAGAATTTATAATTTATAATTTACGATCCCTCAAGTTGGAGGATTGAAACATTGAAATATTAACAATGAAGCTAGGTTCTTTTTCTGCCCTTGCTACCTCTCTTAATTAACACTTTTATGACTTTATAGATACGCTTTAATTTTTGGTAATCTTTTGGTTCTGTAAAAGATAATAAACCAACTAACATTAACCATTGAAATAAAAATAAATTCATGGCATATTCAATGGATAAATGAAGTCCTACTGCTACAATTAAAGCAAAACGACGAGTTTCTTTAAACCAAAGAGCAAGGGGAATAAATAGTTCAACAATAATTACCAACCATGTCATATATTTCATGATAATTATAGAAGTAAAGATAAAATTTGGTAAAGGAAACTTACCAAAAACATCATCTAAACGGCTCACATAATAAATTGCGGTTCCATTGATCCAATCTTCTCCTTTCATTTTTTCCCAGGCAGTAGATAAATAAATTAAACACATTTGAATTTGTAATAATCTTAAAGCCCAAGTTGATGAATGAGAAGTGTCTTCAAGATTCTTAGGTTTCTTGAAATAATTATCAAGAGAATAGTAGGAGCCAATGGGCATAAAAATCAGAAAAAATCCCATCATTCTAAATAAATTATCTTCCCCATCAAAGAGAATATGATGACGATTAAAAAAAGAAACAAACCAAATAAATACACAAATTGCTTGAACTCTTGAAAATAGACCAAACAACAATAAAATAAGTTGTGAAATAAAAATGCCATAACTCATTTTTATGACCCAATCATACTTAGGTAAAATGGTAAAAATTGTTAGAGTATCAGGATCAATAATTTCTCTAGATACCGCATAAGGTAAACGTCCATTTTCTCCAAACCAAGTTAATAAATCTGGCCACAAAATTAAAACATTAATTAAGAGAAGAAAGCCATAGCCTATACGAATAATTGAGCAAATTTTGGGATTATTATATTGAAAAAAAAAGTAATCCCAAAACTTCAATAATTGTTGCCAACTAAAGGGAGAGATATTCATAAAGAAGATGACCAAGTATAAAATTTTCGACGATTATTAAACTTATATTTAGTATTAAGAGATGGTAATTTCTTATTATTAGGTGCAGGAATATCTGCCCATTCTCTAATTAAAATAATTTTAATGGGTTTAATGTTAGGATCGTGAGCAGCAACAATGGTTCGAGATAAATGTTTTGCGAAGGCTTCCCAAGCTCGTTTATTTTTGGTGTAGTAAATACTATCATAATATTCCATTTGTCTAAATTTAAGGAAACGATCCTTAATGGATAGTTGTGACCAATTGGGAGAATACCAAATCCCTTTACTCTGATCAGAAAATGTGATTTCTGCCACAAAACGTTGATTTATTTTGTCCACATTGGGAGCAAATAATTGCCATGTTCCCTGCCAAATACCCAGTTTATCTAGAACAGGATCAATGGTTTGTTTCAAATGACGATGAACTAAAGAGGTTTCAGGTAAACTATCAGTTATTATCAAAAATAAAATACTGAAAATAAAGCTATTAATTAAATTTTTTTGGAGTTTATTCTTACTGATCATTATAAAAAATAGATCGTAACAATTATTTTTTGAAGATGACTTTAGTTTTTGAGTCTACCATTTTTACAAAAGATATGTTAAGACTTCATAATTTTATAAGACTTCGCTATTTTTAGAAATCCAAAAGTTAAGGTAAAATAAGACTAACCTGGGTATATTTAAGGATTAAAAATACAAATGACAGTTGAAACACCTATCCCCGTCGTTGTCAATGGTGCTGCTGGAAAAATGGGGCGTGAAGTGATCAAAGCCGTTTCCCAAGCGGAAGATATGATGTTAGTGGGGGCGGTGGATAAAAACCCTAACTATCGTGGCCAGGATGTAGGAGAAGTTGTTGGATGTGGTGCCCTAGAAGTCCCCATCGTTGATGACTTAGAAAGCATTTTAGTGGTAGCTACCCAAGAACAAGTACAGGGGGTGATGGTTGATTTTACCCACCCCGACGGCGTTTATGATAACGTGAGAAGTGCGATCGCCTATGGAGTACGCCCAGTTGTCGGCACTACCGGACTCAGTGATAAACAGTTAGAAGAATTAGCTGAATTTGCAGAGAAAGCCAGTACAGGGTGCTTAGTGATTCCTAATTTTGCTATTGGCATGGTTTTACTGCAACAAGCAGCCGTACAAGCCTCTCAATATTTTGACCATGTCGAAATTATTGAATTACATCATAATCAAAAGGCAGATGCTCCTAGTGGAACAGCCATTAAAACAGCACAAATGTTATCAGAGTTAGGTAAAACCTACAACCCTGCCGCCGTAGAAGAAACAGAAAACGTAGCAGGAGCAAGAGGGGGTTTAGTAGGTGATAATATTCCGATTCATAGTGTTCGTTTACCAGGATATATTGCCCATCAAGAAGTTATTTTTGGCTCACCCGGACAAATTTATACCCTACGTCATGATACCAGTCATCGCTCTTGTTATATGGCAGGGGTGTTACTTTCCATTCGCAAAGTCACTCAATTAAAATCCCTAGTGTATGGGTTAGAAAAAATTCTCTAAATCAGGCGATCGCCTATTTAACTATTACGTACAGTTCTCAAAATCTGTCGTCCTGATTTGAAGGAGAGGATGGTTCTTTGGTCAAGCTGATTACTTCAGCTAGAGCCTCATTGGGTAGTACATAAGAGGTCTTAAGAAAGTCGTTTTCCTCAACAAGAATTTCTGGAAAGCAGATTTCAGGAAGTACCCGCACACTAAAAATTTCCTGAACAGCATCCTCAAATCGGAGAAATGCTACAATTTCTGCTGTTTCAATATTGACCACCCAGACTCCGCAAATTCGTTCCTTTAACCGTTCCGTTAGAGGAATACCAGTAAAAATGCTTGACTCTCGTACTTGTGACAAACCAATAAAGGCAAAAGAACCATAAAAATCAAGCCCTCGGGTAAATCCAGGGAGCTTAATAACAGGGGTAAGCCTTCCAGTGGCGAGATCCACCGTCGCTAGACTCCCATGGCCCGATTCTAGCACCCAGAGACGCTCACGATACCAACGAGGGGAATGGGGCATAGACAATCCATGTGCCACAAGCTCATTAGTAGTAATGTCCATCAAAATCCCCCCTTGGGCTTTATTCTCTCGCCAACCTCCAGGAGTATTTGTCAGACCTAGGGCTGTAACGTATTGGGGGAAACCATTGACAATTTCCAAGCCGTTAAGGTGACAACGATCTTCAGGAGCGTAGGCAGTGATAAAAGGTGGTCGCCAGCGAGGGACAAAGCTATGGTCTAAATCCAGAGTACAGACGCAGGAAAAGAGAGTATTGATTAACCACAATCCTGTCTGTCCCCAAGCCATCTCGTGAATATCTATATCTCCTGTAAAGTGGATATTGCGAGGGAGAAAGCAGGCATCGTGTTTTCCAATGGGGTCTAGTTTCTGGGCAACCAGAGGCAGGTTGTGTAATTCCCAAATTTGCGTTTCGGTTCCCACGGCAAGAGAAGATATTCCATTGGTGGCCAATCCCATCGGTTTGGAAAACAGGCGAAAATGAGTATTGAGAATTTCGCCATCTGTGCGAATTAGCACAACTTTACCAGCCTGATAAGTTGAGATAATCAAAGAGATCCTCAACTGATTCAATAGAGAAGTAAAGGAGGTAGTGTGGACACTACGAAGTGGTTCTAATGTGGAGGAAGGGTAGCTCATGGGATCATCTTAAAGGAACAAGAAGAATAAGGAAAAAAGCAGTAAATTCTCTTGTTCTAGTGAATGAGGAGGGCTAAATGTCATAGGAATAGTTGTTAGGGATAGGTTATTGTCTTGTAACTCATAAGAGCCCATATCGGGACTAAAACCAACTTGACGAGCAAATCTGACCCCACGCTGATCGTAGATGAGAAGGTTGGGATTACTGCCAGCATTTATAGCAGGACTACCAGGAAGGAGAGAATGGGTCAAGATGGGGAGTTCCTTCCCCTGTGCACCAGTCAAAAAACCTCCGTTATCCTCTAAAGAACCTAAAAGAGGAACAACTGGTCTAGCAGTTGTCCCCACTAAATCTCCATTGATTTCATTCTTCAGTCCCATATTTCCTTCACCATTGCCGATGAGGTTGTTGCCATTACTGCTAAAAGAACCAATCAGATCATGATCATTGGCATGATTAGCAATGATATTGCTGGCTAACTCCACAAGGCCTTGTTGATAAATACCACTCCCTTCAGAAGCTTTGTTAGCGAAAATCGTGCTGTTATTTATCGTAGTGATATGATTTGATGAGCGTGAATACAGACCCCCTCCTCGGTATCCAGCCACATTACCAGAGATAGTGCTATTAGTGACTTTGAGGGTACCTTTTAAGTCAGTCGTTCCAACAGCTATTCCCCCACCACCTCGAGAGGCAGAATTTCCTGAAATAGTTGAGTTAGTTAAGGTTAACTGACTGTCTCTAGCATAAATTCCCCCACCATCATTACTACCAGCTTGTCCGTCTAATTGAAAGGCTTGATTCCCCGATATAGTAGAATTAGATACCGTCAAAGTAGCATGGCCGACAAAAATTCCTCCACCATCAGCATTGAAAGGCTGATCCACAAAAATTGAATTGTCTGAGATAGTTGAATGGGAAATAGTAGAAGTCCCAGTCACAATTTTTTTTTCTGAGGAACTATAAGCACTGAAGTTATAGTAACTAGCAATACCTCCACCAGCAGCAATAGCTGAAGACTCAACTTTATTTCCTGAAATGGTTGAGTTGGATACCATCAAATCACTTTTCCAAGTGTAAATACCTCCACCGTCAGCAAGCCCGGCAGAAACGACATTACCAGAAATGGTACTGTTTTTAATTGTCAATTTACCTTCCCATACTGCCACCCCACCACCATCTAAATCATCCCCCTGAAATTCCCCTGATTTCTTTTCTCCCTCTAAACTATTATTCGTGACAATACTGTTAGAAATAGTTAGAGTTCCTGAACGTCCATAAATTCCCCCACCGTCCAAATTTTCCTCAACATTATCTTGTTTAGCTACTATTGTATTCCCAGAGATGACACTGTTTTTCACGGTCAAATTTTCAACACTACGAATCCCTCCCCCATCATCTTCTGGATTACCTCCTGTAATGGTCAAACCATTAATAGAGACATCAATCAAGTTACTCGTACCATCATCGATATTAAATACTCTCCATCCTTTTTTTCCTCCATTTATGGTTAGTGAACTTGCCCCTAACCCCTTAATAGTCAGAGGATTAGTAATAGTCAATTGACCACTGGTTAATTCAATAACATTGCCCACCAGAGAAGAATCAAATTCAATCGTATCTGATTCGGCTGTTAAATTAGCATTGAGAATTGCTTGGCGTAAACTTCCTTTTCCAGAGTCCAAGGTATTTATTACGGTAAAAACGGCCATATTTTTCTCGTTGAGTAAGATTGACATACTCCCGTCGACGGAGTCGAGGGATTCTAACACCTCACGATGCTAGTTTTCTGCTTCTTCCTGTGCCAACTAGAGTATTGTGACCAATACTCCCCGTCGCTTCGAGTCCACAGACATTTTTGGGTCGGAACGCCTCTGAGGAAACCTCAGAGGACGCAAGCCGAGCCGCCACGCTATGCTAAGAGCGCAAAGATTCCACTCTAGGGGATTAGCCTGAACTTCTTCAGGGAAAAATTGGAGGAGTTCCTCTTCAGGGGCTTGCAGCAGGATTAGTATGTAATTGTTTTTCTGCTAACTTCCAAACCAACAAGATATAATAAAATAATAGCAATTTTGTCCTTGATGAAATCCCCTGAAGTCGTTGTTATGAGCAATCAACCCGATCGCATTATCATATTTGATACCACCCTCAGAGACGGGGAACAGTCCCCAGGTGCTAGTTTAACGGTTGAAGAAAAACTTACCATTGCTCGCGCTTTAGCACGACTTGGTGTGGATATCATTGAAGCAGGGTTCCCCTACGCAAGTCCAGGTGACTTCAAAGCTGTGCAAAAAATTGCGCAAACCGTTGGCACAGAAAACGGCCCTACAATTTGTGGGTTAGCCAGAGCAACGAAGAATGACATTAAGGCAGCAGGCGAAGCCCTAAAACCAGCCTTTAGCTCCCGTATTCATACTTTTATTGCTACGTCTGACATCCACCTCAAGCACAAACTGAAAAAGACAAGACAAGAAGTTCTCGCCATTGTGCCGGAAATGGTAAGTTATGCCAAAACCTTCACCGATGATGTAGAATTTTCCCCAGAAGATGCAGGTCGTAGTGATCCTGAATTTATGTATCAGGTACTAGAAACGGCGATCGCAGCCGGCGCAACCACGGTGAACATTCCTGATACTGTCGGTTATACCACTCCTAGCGAGTTCGGTGCATTAATCAAAGGGATCAAAGATAATGTCCCCAATATTGATCAAGCTATCATCTCAGTGCATGGACACGATGATCTTGGTTTAGCGGTGGCTAACTTCCTCGAAGCAGTAAAAAATGGAGCTAGACAGCTAGAATGTACCATTAATGGTATTGGTGAACGTGCTGGAAATGCAGCCTTGGAAGAGTTAGTTATGGCACTCCATGTACGCCGTCAATATTTTAACCCCTTTTTAGGTCGTTCTGTAGATTCCACTACACCCTTAACCAAAATTAATACCCAAGAAATCTATAAAACCTCCCGTCTGGTATCTAACCTCACGGGAATGATGGTACAACCCAATAAAGCAATTGTGGGAGCCAATGCCTTTGCTCATGAATCCGGTATCCATCAAGACGGGGTTCTCAAAAATAAGTTAACCTACGAAATCATGGATGCAGAGTCCATTGGGTTAACGAATAATCAAATTGTACTCGGTAAACTCTCCGGACGTAACGCCTTCCGTACTCGTTTAAATGAGTTAGGATTTGAGTTGTCCGATACGGACTTAAATAACGCTTTCTTGCGCTTTAAAGAGGTTGCTGACAAGAAAAAAGAGATCACCGACTGGGATCTAGAAGCCATTGTTAATGATGAGATTCAGCAAGCCCCTGAATTGTTCCGTCTGGAGTTAGTACAGGTATCCTGTGGTGATCATGCTTCTCCCACTGCTACTGTCACCCTAAGAAACCCCGAAGGAAAAGAGTTAACAGATGCTGCTATTGGGACCGGACCTGTGGATGCAGTCTATAAAGCGATTAATCGCGTGGTGAATGTTCCCAATGAGTTGATAGAGTTTTCCGTGAAGTCAGTTACTGCTGGTATCGATGCAATGGGAGAAGTTACCATCAGGTTACGTCATCAAGGACACATTTATTCGGGTTATGCAGCCAATACGGACATTATAACCGCTTCGGCCCGTGCTTATATTAGCGCATTAAATCGTCTCTATGGAGCGATTCAAGAACAATCTCAGGTTAACAACCTCTCTGAACCTGTTTTGACCTCTCAGAACTAAATATTACCTAATAATAGGGGCATAATCAATTATGCCCCTGTTATTTGTTGGTTTAGAAATTGAACAAGAGGAGATACCGATGTTGTTGTCTATTTATTAGGGCCTGATGAACCTGATGCTTTTCTGGCTAAGGATAACAATAGTGGCGACGACTATAATGGAAGAATCACTCAATTGTTAGAGCCAGGGGAGTATTTTGTCTGTGTTCGACATTCCTCCCCAACTGGCAGGGGTAAATATACTATCGAAGTTAAGGTTAAACCAATAGAACTAGAGCTTAATGCCAGTGCAACTTTACTCATAAGTTTGCCACAAATTGAATCATAATCTTGCCGTTACTTTAGCTATTAGCCTAATTATATCGTTGAACTATCACTAACAAATAACTCCACACATTAATTTGAAATGGCTAATAAAAACATAATCTTCTTAGAGTATGGTCAAACCAGTATTACTCTAGATCAAACTAATAACTTGGTTAACCTTAATCAGTTATGGAAAGCTGCAAACAGTCCTAAGAATAAAGATCCTCGTAGTTGGTTAAGATTAGATTCATCGGCTGAATTTCTCTTTGTTTTAGAGAGCAAGCTAAATGTGGGTAAAGATAGTCTTTTGAAAACAATGCGAGGCCGAGGTGGGGGAACATGGGCGTGTTTTGAAATAGCATTAGAATACGCGGCTTATCTTTCCCCTGAAATGAGAGTTCTAATTGCAAAATGGATAGCGCAATATAGAAAAGATGAATTTTTATCCGAATTATTGGAAAATACTATCACTCTTGAAATCACTGACCAATCAGGATTTATATACTTGGTTAAAGCAGGTGATGATAATATTTACAAGATAGGCTGTAGCAAATCTCCGATAAAAAGACTTTCATCATTACAAAGTTCCAATCATCAAGACTTAAGAGTGGCTCACCGTGTTTTTTCCTTGAATATGTGGGCTTTAGAAAAAGCTTTACACCAATATTATTCGAGTTGTCAAGTCAGGGGAGAATGGTATCAATTAACGCCAGAACAAGTGGAATATTTCCCTTTAACGGTTTATCGGATTGATGGACAACTAGAAGACCTACAAGTAACACAAGCAATTAAAGGATCAGATCAACGAGAAGAACAAATTCAATAGAAAAATTGTTTTTTTCTAATAAATTGGAACGCTTTTTAAGTTTTGTTTGATGGTAAGCGTTCGATGCAATAAGTAACTAGGCGACTCATTTCATCGACTCGTTTACCTAATGCTTCAGTTTTCTTTCTATCTTTTTGATATTCACTTTGAAGCTTACTGACAGTTTCTTCTAAAGAATTAATTTTTTCTTCAAATTCTTCGTTATTTATCTCCAGATGTTTGGCTATTGCTTCTCGTATCACCTGCGCTCTGTCTTTTTCATCCAAGACAGCACGGGCATCTAGTGCCTCCAACATGGTTTGAGACAGTCGAATGGAAATTGTTTTATCTTTACTGGTTCTTGCCATGCGAATGAGATTCAAATGAGTTACAATTGAGATACAAGAGATACGTTCGAGCTACGAATGATCTACATACTACCCAAATTCTAACAGAGGAGGTATTTATTTATGAGTAATCAGTTCGTTCCTAGAGACTGGCAAGCACGGTTTGTCAGAGAATATCAAGCTAATCCACAAAAAAATACACTACTCGAAGGTTGCACCGCAGCAGGAAAAACAGGTGGAGCATTGCATACCTTTGTTTCACTGAGAAGTACCCTCGATTGGGATTTCCTTGTTGTTGTCACACCATCAGAACACCTGAGAAAACAGTATGCTCAAGATGCCCATAAACTTTTTGGCATAACTCTTTATTATTCAGGAACTGATAATAGGTCAAAAGGATTACCTAACACAAAAGAGTTATCAGAAAGTGACTACCAAGGTATCGTCATTAGCTATCAATGGTTAACAAAACGCCAAAATGCTCAAAATTTGGCTAAGGATCTACAAAGAAACTGGAAAGGTAAAGTCTTTGTAATTCTTGATGAAGTTCATCATGCCAGCGATAAACTTTCTTTTGGACAAGCTTGTGAGACAGCGTTTCCAGATGATCTTGTAGCTCATCGTTTAATGACCTCTGGGACTCCTTTTCGTTCCGATAATAATAGGATTTTGGGTAATTGGTTAACTTATGAGGAAATTGATGATAATACCTATGAATGTCGACCTGATTTTCGCTATACCTTAGCTGACGCACTGCAAGATAAAATTATTCCCCCATTTGCTTTTACTACCTTAAAAGGGAAGTTTAAGTACATTCGCAACCAAGCAACCTATGAAGGGCAAACTTTTACCAATGCAACCAACGAGCAGCAATTGAGAGATGCACTCAATACCGCCATTTTTACCGATGGTGATTGGATTAAAGAAGCGATTTTGTGGGCGCATAATCGCATGAAAAGTGACCGCATGAAGGGACTGCGCGAATGCGCTACTTACGTGCGAGTCGCAAGTATTCCAGCAGCAAGAGAAATGAAAAACCGCATTAGAAAGCTTACAAAAGAAGATGCGCTAGTTGTTGTCTCAAGAGAAGATGATGATCCTAATTCGAGTAGCAATTTTAGGACTAAAGAAGATTCAAGCCAACTGATTGAAACCTTTGCCGCAGAAAAAGGGGCTACAGCACGTTCTTGGATTATTGGGGTCAATATGTTAGGGGAAGGAGTTTCTATTAACCGCCTCAAATATCGGATTCATGCTACGAATATTTGCGCTCCCTTATCGTTTATGCAGGATTTAGGACGTTTATTGCGTCTTTTTCCGAGTCAAGATTCTCCTGAGCCTGTAGAAACCTTAATTCCTGCTCATCCTACCTTAATAGAACTGGCAAAAGAGGTTCTCGATGAAGTTGCTCATGTGATTAACGAACCAGAATCAATCGATGAAGGTGATGATATTGATGAACCAGAAGAAGGTGATGAAACAGATGAAAATGGCGAACCTGATACACCTTTAACGTCTAAT
>JASJEA010000198.1 GCA_030064935.1 Crocosphaera sp.
CCTCTACGCCAGTTATCTAGGCTCATCACCCCCGACACCTCGACAAGGGGCTGTCTCTGGAGGTGTCCTCCAGAGCTTGTACGCCCCGTTTGACAGACAGTTTCCTTTCCCCTGAGTCCCAGGGTAGTAGATTCTATTCCTCGATTACAAATTTCCTGTGCGCTTGCCACGTCTCGGTCAATAAAACTATCAACGCCGTAACCACACTCATGACAAGCATGAAACCTATCAGATAGAGTTTTCCTGACTTCTGCACGACAATTAGGGCAAGTTTGGCTAGTACCACGATGGTCAACCAAACCAAAATACTTACCCCTAACTTTGCAGACATATTGCAGAATGTCCCTAAACTGCCCAAAACCTGCATCAAGGGTATGCTTCCCAAGAAAGCCCTTAGCCATTGTGCGAAAGTCAATATCTTCCATGAAGATAGAGTCTCCCATGTCACAACACTTATGGGCTAACTTGAATTGGTAATCTTTGCGCTTGAAAGCAATATGGTTGTGTTGTTTTTCTACCTTCTTTCTGGCTTTTTCGTAGTTCTTAGAACGTTTCTGCTTTCTACTTAAGCGACCTTGCAGCAATTTAAGCTTGCGGTGTTCACTCTTAAAGAATTTACGCCCTTTTTCTACATAAGAATCGGATGTGGCAAGGTAACTAGAAAGCCCGACATCAATGCCAAGAAAATGCCCAAATGGTGTTTCTATTTCAGGTAAAGATATATGAGATTGAATGCTGATTACAGCCAACCAACATGAAGCTTTTTTAATAACCCTTACCTGTTTGATAACAAAACCATTAGGAATTGGACGATGAAGATTTATCTGTACTTTTCCCAGTTTCGGTAAGTTTATTTGCCACCCTGTCAACGGATTGCCTCTAAACTGAGGAAATAGTAAAGACTTCATTTGCCCGTATTTCTTGAACCTTGGAAAACCAAAACCCCGATTACGAAAAAAGTCCCAAGCATCGTGAAGTCTTCTCACATTTGTTTGCAAGACCTGGCTTGAGACTTTAGCTAATTCAGGAAATACTTTTTTAGCCTTTGGTAGTTGGTTTTGTTGCTGATGATAACTTGGAAAAGGATAATCAGCAGACATGATGTATTCTGACTCTAAAGAACACCGATCTATTGGACACTTGCGAGAAGCAATCCAATCCTTTAATTCACCCAAAGCGTAGTTATATGAACGGCGACAAATTTCTAACCATATCAGGATAAAAAAGGGGCAGAGTCGAACAAATGACCGAAAAAAAGGGTTCCAAGCCTCTTCCTTCAAGGGGATGAAAAGCGGTCGAGGGATAGCGAGTTTTCCTCGCCATATCCAATCGACTAAGAGGACAAGAATTTTCCCTGTTCAAGCCTCCAGCTTGAGGGGGAGGTGATTCTACATTCTGATTGATCCTTAGCTCTAGATTTAAGCCGGATAGATTCTTAATCGACGGTTGGGTTCCTCCCCAAAACTATCAGATTGCAGACGATAATGTTCCACTAATTCGTGCTGCATTTTGCGAACTTTAGGCGATCGGGGTAGCAACTCCACCGGTTGGCCTTTTGGTAGAACAATTTGCTCTACAGCCAGTCTCGCCTCTTCCAACGCCTCCAATTCATCATCATTACTGCCACGGGTAAATAAGCGTAAGTCGGCAGTTTCCGGGGTTTTAGCCTCATCCATCCCTAACAAACGTTGTAAAGTGCGAGTAATTTGGGGAATGGTATTGGATTTTACCCCATGAATCGGAACTTGACGCATTTTCGCCACCTGACGTAACTTAGATTGGTTTTTGAGATGGGAACGCAACGCCAGCACTACATCAGCATTATCCAAATCTTTCGTCAATACAATGGGCAAATTAAGCACATCAATCACCTGTTCCAACTGCGATCGCCCGATACCATAGGGATAAATATAAACTGGAAAATCCTCCCCATTAGGACCTGGAACCCTAACCTTATCTCCTTTTTGTGGAATTTGGCCCCAAGAAGCATCTAAAAGACGGTCAAACTCAGAAGCGGAACTGAAATTAGCCCCTTTTTTCTTTCCAAATGGACTTACAGGGGTCATTTTACCCGACGCACGCCATCCTTTAGGCTGTTGTATGATCTCACCTGTTCCACGGCCAAAACTAGCCGGGTTAGGAGTAAGATCAGGTTCTTCTTGAGTAATTTGTAGCTCCCCATTCTCATCCACCGTTCTTGTTTGGGGGTTGGGTTGTCCATTGCGGAGCAAAGTATCAATAGTGTAGGCGACATTATCGTGTACAACCCAGCGTTGCCGTTCTAGCATTTCCACAGCAATTTCAAAAGTTGGGGGAGCTTTCCGTTCTAAGACAGTTTTTTGGGAGCCTCGTCGTCTGGCCTCATCATCCCCTAACGTTACCGCTTGAATACCCCCCACTAAATCAGAGAGAGTGGGATTTTTCATCAAATTTTCGATACGATTACCATGAGCCGTTCCCACTAACTGAACTCCCCGTTCAGCAATCGTACGGGCTGCTAAGGCTTCCAACTCAGTGCCAATTTCGTCAATGACAATTACTTCAGGCATATGATTTTCCACTGCCTCAATCATCACCTTATGTTGCAATTCAGGACTAGCCACCTGCATCCGTCTTGCTCGACCAATGGCAGGGTGAGGAACATCTCCATCCCCCGCAATTTCATTAGACGTATCAATAATCACCACCCGTTTATGAAAATCATCCGCTAACACCCTGGCAATTTCTCTTAAGGCGGTGGTTTTGCCCACCCCTGGACGACCCAGTAATAGCAAAGATTGTCCAGTTTCGACCAAATCACGAATCATGGCAATGGTACCAAAAACCGCCCGTCCCACCCGACAGGTTAAGCCAATAATATCCCCTGTACGATTACGAATGGCACTAATGCGGTGTAGGGTACGTTCAATGCCGGCCCGATTATCACCACTAAAAGCCCCCACCCGTTGGATACTGTACTGTAAATCGGAAGCGGAAATAGGAGTCTTCCCTAAGTAGATAGCTTCCCCAGGAAAACGAGCTTCTGGGAGTCGTCCCAAATCCATGACCACTTCCACTAAGCGATCGCAGTTGGGATGGTCTTTAATGTGATGGCGAATGCTTGAAGGTAAGATTTCAAGGAGTTTACCGAGATCATCAGTGATTTGCATTCTTTGAGATAAGGCTTGTTTAGGTAAAGATGGCACTGTTATAGATGATGTACTTAAAAGATGATTTATTTTGGGATTAACATAATTTGGAGAGGTTAGTCAATAGGTAAAGGGGAATTTAGAATTTAGAAACAACTAAATGCTAAATACTACATTCTTTCTAACTCTCTTTCAATGGTGCAACCAGAGAAAAAGCTGTCTCTACTGCTTGCCAAAATGATTCAGATAAATGGTTTGTGTTGGATGGGATAGTTGAGTGTTCTAGAGTTTCTAAGAAGGGTAATAATAATTTGCGAGCATAACTGCCATAAGCAACACCTGCGACGGTGGGAGCTAGGGATGAACTATTAGACCACAGACCTAATTCCTTAAGTTTAGAAACTGTATGAGCATTGGTTCCTCCTGCTAATTGCACTGATCCAGGTAAACTTGCGGCTAAAACTTTTTGTCCCAGTCTAATGGCTGCATGGGTTGTTCCTTTACCAATATCCCCACTCATGGGACGACCATCGGTTTGCCAGATTAATTCACAGGGTAGGGGGGAAATCAAGTTATATAAGGTCTGTAAATAGTCGATCAATCCTTCCCTGTCTGGACAGCTAATAGCCACCAGTTTCAGTTCTTTAATTCCAGGGGATAATTGTTCCCATAGTTGCTCAAATTGAGCTTCTCGTCCCACATGGGTATGAATTTCAATGGCATCTATTTTCTGATTTTTGATCAAAGAAAGAATCGTTTTTGGTGGAATGATCCGTGTTCGGGTCTCGATGAGATTAAATGGACATACGGGAATACAGCGACCACAACCGTAACATCTTTCTTCTATGATTCCTGAACCGGTGATGGCTTCTGGGGGACAGAGAGATTCACAAGGTCGTAAACACTCAGACGGACATAAGGTTTCATCAAAATAGGCTTTACGAAAGTGGGGATCTTCTCCATCGTTTAAACTCGCCATTAACCAGGGTTGATGGTTTTTTCTGTACCCTTTGGCTTGGGCAATGTTTGCCCATTGACTTGCTTGATTTATCCCTTCTCTGGCCGCACGAATAACAGCAGGATCAGGGGCAACATCGATGCAGTCTGCCCCTGCTAAAGTATAAATGAGCGCAAGAGTCCGAATGGCCGGCAAATCTTGAAAACTTGCACCACAAATGAGTTTAAACCATTGTCCTTTTTTGAGGGACTGTAAAGGGGATGATGGATGATTCACTTTTGACAAGAAAAATATTCCTTGTTTCAAGCCTCCAACTTAAGGTGGAGGTAATTCGCGCATTCTACATTCTGATTGACACTCCCACCGTTAAGCTGACGCTCTCCACGGGGGATTTTTGGTTCTTAGAGGTTACTTGCTTAGACACAATTGCTCCTGAAAAAGTAGAGGTATCCTCTTTTATTAATACTATTTTAACCTGAGTTCTATATAGGGAAATTTGGAGACAACTTACTAAAATCAGCAGTCTCAAACCCTCATTGTCTCGTTTAAAAAAGAATAACCCCGAACTCCGAACTCTTAACACCGAACTCACGTCATTCTACTATTATAGAAAACCATTGGGTTTAAAACCCCGCCGTTGAAGGGAAATCATGTTTGAGGCAGAGCGAGGAACTTCTGGGTGCTGACTTTGTTAAAGAACTTAGGGTGTTCTTTTTTTGTTTCGGGTTTTCCCTTTATTGGGATAAAAAATCCCAATAAAGGAAAAACAGGGGTTTCTAGTGATTCTACTGTTGTTGGCTTTGTTTAGACGCTTGTTGGGCTTCAGCCTTAACACATTCTAAAACTCGTACCATTGCGGCTGCGGTGTAATCACGGGTTGCTTTGCTATCCGGTGCAAACTCAGTTCCCTGTTCATTCAGAGGAGTCGCTACACCACAATAGCCCGACATTTGAGTGATAATATTCTTGGCCCAACTGGTAGAAGTATCAGAAAAAACCATCGGTTCTTGAGTTGGTTGTATTTGCCGTGGTAAATCTAACTGATTTTTGAGATGAATCGCCATGCGACGCATCGTATCCACCAACTCAGCCCGACTAATGGGTTCATTGGGCTGTAAAGTATTGTTAGGATTACCAATATTTAAGAAGTTCCACTGCGCCCATGAAATTTTCTTAGCACTCCAACGAGAACCATCCACATCCTTAAACGGTACAACATCCCTTTCTGGGGTTGCGTTTAAGTCAACTTTATAAACTGTGTTAATGGCATCAACGGCCATGGAAATGAGTTGTTCACGGGTAACAGGCTCTTGAGGACGAAAGGTATTGTCTTCAAAACCTGACACTAAACCCATTTCCACCGCCTCAGAAATTTGCGTTTGATAAATGTTATCCCCAATATCACTGAAACTCGTTTGAGATGGGGGTGTTGGCATTGGGTTGGTGGTTGTAGCAGGGGGTGTATCATATAGATTTTCCCCGGCTGCGATCGCTGCTTGAGAACCACTGAAGTAGAAGTGACCTAAAACCTTATCCTTATAGGTGCGTTTGGTAAATTGCCAACCTGGATCAAGATTAATTTTCATAAACCCCGCGGCCATGCCTTGGGTACTACCGAGAACAATCTCTTCATAACCAGGGGTTCTAGGGGTTCCCACTAAAACCAACTCACCATCACGACGAACTAAACGCAGTAAATAATCCAATCCGAGATCATTCCCATCGAGACGAATAGAATAACCATTACTATCGGTAGAGCGGCGACAGATTCCTGTAAAATCAAAGTTAAGTAACAAGGGATCGATTAAAACAGGGTTGGCTCCACTTTCTGCCCAACAGTCTTGTTTTCCTGGAATTTGTTCGATCACCAAGAGGTCGTATTTTCCTTCTCCATAGGGTCTAGCGATGGCAATAACTTTACTTTGATCTAAAGCAGTTTCGCTAAAAGTAGAGGCTTTAACGGGAAGATTAATAGGAATCAAGCTACTGAGGGTAACTGTCGCTAGAGTTGCCAGTTTTAGGGGTAATCTAGATATTTTCATCACTTGAAGTATAAGGTTATATTTGCAGTTAATACAATAATAGTGAAAGACAATCTGACTCATCGATTTCTGTTGACCGATTTCGTCAGGATGGAGTTCCACTGTTTCTAGAAGTATGACAAAATTAACAAATTTTGAGTCAACAGAGGTGACAATTAAAAGATTGACTGAGATCAGATCGTGATCAAGAAGAATCCCAGTCCGTTTAGGGCGGAGAGTTATAATACAAACTTGCAGTCTTTATATTATGTAATCATCTATGCTGAGCGTGACCAAGCTATTCAAAAAACAACTATTTACTCTCCTGTTGAGTGGGGTTTCTCTGTTTCCTCTTGTTGCTCAAGAACCTCCTAGCAACCAATGGTCCTTATTATCTCCAGAAACAGAAGTTGATTACACCCCACTGCAAGAAAAACTACAACAACAACGGTGGCTCGACGCTAATGAAACCACCATCTCTTTAATGTTAAAAGCCGTCGACCGCGATCGACAAGGTTGGATACCTGCTCAAGATGTAGCAAACCTATCCTGTTGGGATCTTCAAACCATTGATCAACTCTGGAAAGAATACTCTAATGGGAGATTTGGCTTTTCAGTGCAGTTTCCGATCTTTGTAGAAACGGGAAATAGACCTGGCCGTTTAGTCGATACAGAAGCTTACGACAATTTCGGGACAAGAATAGGATGGCGCCAAGATGGCCAATGGATTGCTTTTAAATATGGTTTGAACTTTTCCCTAGATGCGCCTGTGGGTCATCTCCCCAATCCTCGTCCAGAATACCAGATTACAGGAGGAAGACTCAATTATACTGCCCTTAGTCAGAGATTAGTTGATTGCGGTTTAGTGAGTTATTCTGACCCCAGAAAACCGATTAATTATGAACCTCAACAACCCAATATCTAGTAACGGAACTTCACATTTAGACTCCTTGTCTTCTGCTAAATTCTAGATGACTATAATATAAGTTTTAACCCCATGAACCCCTTGAAATTTTCTTCAAAATGGCTAGGAACCGCTCTAGTGGTTTCTTTAATGGCAACAGGATGTACTAGCGAGGAACCGGCTGCCAGCGGCCCCCAAGCGCTTGAGGTGAAATTACAAACCCTACAATCCGCCACCCTAGTCAATAGTAATGCTTATGTGGGAACCCTCGAAGCCCGACAAAGGGTAGAATTATCCCCTAGTCGTACCAATGGCCGAATTAAGACTATTTTCGTCAGAGAAGGGGATCTGGTTCGTCAGGGACAGAGATTAGTGGAAATTCAACCCCAACAACAACAACAAGATTTGGTGGCAGCTACAGGAAATCTGAAAGTGGCTATGGCTGAGTTCAAGGCAGCAGAAGCAGAGTTCCGTCAAAGAGAAGCAGAAAAGGATCGCTCTAAAGCCGATGTAGAAACAGCTAAGGCAGACTTAGCTAGTGCAGAAGCAGATGTGCAGAGGGTACAAGCAGAGTTAATCTTGGCGGAAAAGGAATATGAACGGGCAAAATTTCTTGAGTCAGAAGATGTGGTTCCTACACAAACCCTTGATGATGCAACCCGTACTCTTAATACCACTCAAGCACAGTTGCAATCAACAAAAAAAACTCGTGATGCTCAAAAAGAAGTTCTCAATGCTCAACAAAAAAACCTGCAAGCAGCATCAAGAAGGGTTGACCAAGCTTTGGCTAATGTAGATAGTCGTCAATCTGCTATTATTCAGGCACAAGGTCAACAGGGATCGACTGCGGTTGCCTTAGGCTACAATTTCCTAGTCGCTCCTATTACGGGAGTTATTGGTGATTTCAATAATAAAAAAATTGGGGATAATGTTGACATTGGTGAGACCATCACAACTATTACTGATAACCAAATTTTTTACCTCAATGTTAATATCCCTACAGAAAACCGTAACCGTCTTCGTCAAGGACTTCCAGTAGAGTTGATTAAGGCTGATGGTACTCCTGGAGTACGAGGTCAAATTACTTATATTGCCCCTCTAGTGCAACAAAATGCCCAGTCTATTCTCGTTAAAATGGCTTTCCGTAATGATGGAAGTCTCCGAGATAGGGAATATGTGGAGGTCAGAGTGATCTGGGATACCCAGCCAGGGGTGTTAATCCCCACCACTGCGGTGAGTAGTTTAGGGGGACAAAAATTTGTTTTTCGCGCTGAGCCTGGGGAGTCTGAAGGGGATTTAGTGGCGAAGCAAATTCCTGTTAAGGTGGGGGCGATTCAAGGCCAGTCTTATCAAGTAGTTTCTGGGGTTAAACCAGGCGATCGCATTGCAGTGAGTCGTATTCTCGATTTAAAAGATGGTCGTCCCATTAAAGAGGCTTCTATTGCTGCTCAGTAGGAGTAAAGTGCAAGGGGTGTTAAGAATTATTGAAACCGTTTGTTTTATCGATCTCCCATCACTTAACACCCAAATAATTTGTTTATAATTTAGATAATATTGTTGCTAGTCTGGGGAGTATCCATGAATATTGTTAAAACTGTTTTACGCTGTCTTAACATTTGGGCCAGCATAGAAATAGTATCAGCTTTCATCTTAGCAATCGTCATTGTGGTTTATGTAATTTCCTCCCACCAAAACCAAACACAGAATTCCTCTCTCAATCTTGTTTCTCCTACAACAAAAACTCAATAAAAATTATTTATTTCAACCAAAATCAAACAAAAAACACTCCCATCAAGCTGATGCTATGATGGGAGCAGTTGTATTGTCAAAAAATGTCTTTACTAAACAGCCAAAGCGCCAATAGGCATTCCAGTGATAGGATCATACTCTAACCCAGAATCATCATAGTAACGAGCGTCAGAACCATATCCATCATTAGAAGAATCATCACCAGAAACATCATTCGGTGTTGAGTCATTTCCTGAACCATTGGATGGAATATTTGGATTATCTGTATTCACATCTGATGTATCCTCATTATCTGTATTCGAGTCGTGATCAAAGTCAGAACCAACATTTGATGAACCCTCATTGCTGGTTTCAGAATCAGGCAAAAATACAGTTAAACCCTCTGCAAAAGGAGCTTCCTTGGGTTTCTGGGGGTTGGTCACAGAAACATTTAACCTATCCTCAGATCCTGTATCTGTAGATGAACTGCTGGTGTCTGGATTATCAGTGCTGGAGGATTCTAACAGAGAAACCCCAGAACCCACTGAGGAAGTTCCGAAACTACCACTACTAAACCCACCACCATTTTGAGCAGTGGAGGTTATGATAGAACGGACTTGAGCATCGGTTAAATTTTCATTCGCATCCAACATTAAAGCAACGATACCCGCAACATGGGGAGTAGCCATAGATGTTCCGTTCCAAGACGCATATCTGTTATTGGGTAAAGTGGAATAAATACTCACTCCAGGAGCCGTTACATAAGCCATTTTGGAGTCATCTCCAGCCCGATTTGAGAAACTCGCCATGTTATTTTTGCTGTCCACAGCACCCACAACTAATCCCCAATCAGTGGCATAGCGACCGGGATATACAGGCAGACTACCCTTACTATTTCCTGCTGCAGATACGACTATCACTCCGTTGTCACTGGCGTATTTAATAGCATCGCGTAAAGCCTGATTCCAGGAACCACCCCCTAAACTCATATTAATGACATCGGCTCCATTATCAACGGCGTAACGAACTCCCTTGGCAATACCTGAAGTATAACCGCTTCCTTGATCGTTTAACACTTTAACAGCCATAATCTCGGCATCATAGGCAATCCCTGTTACACCAAAGTTATTTCGTTCACCGGCAATGGTTCCTGAAACGTGAGTTCCGTGACCATGTACATCTAAGGTATTGTTTGTATTATTGGTAAAGTTCCAACCATAAATATCATCTATATAACCATTCTTATCATCATCTATCCCGTTACCTGCAATCTCTTTAGTGTTCTTCCAAATGTTATTATTCAAGTCAGAATGGTTGCGGTCAACTCCTGTATCTAAGACAGCAACAACTATGTCTTTACCTGTGTAACCTTGGTTCCAAACTTCGGGGGCTTTCACTTTATCAACACCCCAGTTTCTGTCGTTGACTTTACCCACATTGGGGAAAGGTGAAGACTTACCCAATGCTTTAGCAACGGCAGCAGCAGCATTAACTAAACCATAACCTGAGGTGGAATTGTAGTTATGACCTCCTCCTGAACTGGTATTAGCTAAATAAATGTCTGCTGTACGGATATTGTCATCATCCCAACCTCCTTTTTCTTGACGGATAAAGTCATCTTTACCATCCCCATTGTAATCCCCAACAATTAGATTAGTTAAATCCCCTTTGAGACTTTTATAATCCGTCAATTCTTCACGATTAAAAGTACCATCCCCTAAAGATAAATAAATCTCTGCTGTACGAATATTGTCATTATCCCAACCTCCTTTTTCTTGACGAATAAAGTCATCTTTTCCATCTCCATTGTAATCCCCAACAATTAGATTAGTTAAATCCCCTTTGAGACTGGTGTAATCTGTTAATGCTTGACGAGTAAAAGTACCATCTCCTGAAGATAAATAAATGTCTGCTGTACGGATATTGTCATTATCCCAACC
>JASJEA010000039.1 GCA_030064935.1 Crocosphaera sp.
TTTAACCCCAAGAATGTTCGCTTATTAAATAGGAGTTCTAAGCTATGTATCGCCAGATAATTGGTGATTTTCGAGGCATCGAACCTCGAAAATCACACGCTCTACCTCCTCACTCCGCAAGCTGAGAGTGGGGACTCCCGCTTATTCCGTTGAACCCAGAAAGTTTCATTGAAAGTAAGCTAATGTAACCCCGGAACCCCCTTCTTTTTGAGAAGCTAACTCGAAGCGTTGTATCTGAGGATGGCGTTTCAAAAATTCATGAACCCCTTGACGGAGTTTCCCGGTACCTTTGCCATGAATAATCCATAATACTCCTGACTCGGTGGCTTGCGCAATCGCATTTTCTAAGTCAGCTTCGGCTTCAGCAACACGACTTCCCCGAATATCAATGGTGTTTTGAGAAGTGCGAATGAGGGGAACATCTTTGGGTTTAGTCGGTTGCGGTGCAGGGGTTGCAGGGCGTTTTTTCTCCTTAACTTTCGTTTCTACTTTTTGACCGTCTAATGATTCAATATCACAAAAAGAAACAGTCATTTTCATCAGTCCAAACCGTACCATAACCTCTTCATCTTCGGGAGAAACTGCCAACACTTCCGCAGTTTGTCCTAAATTAGAGAGGCGTATTTTTTCCCCGACTTGAGGCTGATAACTGACTTTGGCTTGGGCTTTTTTCGGCAACTGACGTTGACCAATATGTGAGATAGCTTCCGTTGCTTGCTGGGCTTTTTGGCTGCTTTTCTTGCCTTTTTGTAAGTTACGAATGACTTGGGCGATCTCTTCTTTGGCTTGAGCGATCGCTTTTTGCACTTCTTGTTCCTGATACCGTTTTAAGTCTTGTTCCCTTTGTTGCAGAGACGTGGCTTTTTCTGTCACCTCCGTATAAAATTTCTCGGTTTCTTGCAATAATTTTGCTGCTTCAAGAGCTTTTTCTTCCTGTTGTCTGCGCTGCGCTTCTAAACCGGCAATCACATCATTAACATCTTGAGACAGCCCCCCAATGCGAGTTCTCGCCTCTTCAATGATTTCTCCCTCTAACCCCAAACGTTGAGCAATACTAAGGGCATTAGACCTTCCTGGAATGCCCCACAATAGGCGATAAGTGGGGGAAAGGGTTCTATCATCGAATTCTACCGAGGCATTCTCAAAACGAGAGTCTTCGTATTTGAGGGCTTTTAGTTCTCCGTAATGGGTGGTAGCAATGGTTAACTTAACATTGTCTGCTAAATAATTGAGTAAGGCGATCGCCAAGGCACTTCCCTCAGCCGGATCTGTTCCGGCACCCACTTCGTCTAGGAGTATTAGGGAGGGGGGGAGAGTAGAGTTAAATATATCATCTTCCGTTTTTCCCTGTTCCAATGCTTCTAAAATACGCACAATGCGACGAATATGACCAGAAAAAGTGGATAAATTTTGTTCAATGGATTGTTCATCGCCAATATCAGCTAATATTTCCTCAAACCAAGGTATTTCAACCGGTTCTTTCGCAGGAACAAATAAACCCACTTTGGCCATCAAGGCCGCTAAACCGACAGTTTTTAGGGTGACGGTTTTTCCCCCAGTATTGGGCCCAGTGATGGCAATTACTCGAATATCGGGTTTAATTTGTACGTTAATGGGAATCACTGAGGGTCCTTGTTCGTGTCTTTGTTGCCATACCAATAAGGGATGATGTAAATGTCTGAGAGTGATAGTTTCGCCCTCTCCGATAAATCTGGGGGCGTTTCCTCCTAACCAGAAACTATAACGCGCCCTAGCGGTGGCTAAGTCTAAAAATGTGGCGATCGCTAGTAAATATTCTAGGTCTTCGGACACCTCAGCGACTTGTTCAGTTAACTTACGCAAGATGGCTTCTTCTTCTCTCTCTTCTTGTCGCAAGTATTGACGGCGTTTATTGCCCATTTGCACAACAGAGTTAGGTTCGATATAAAAGGTTCCCCCTTTGCTGGATGTATCGTGAATAATGCCTGGAACTTGTTCTTTTTGGGGGGCTTTTACGGGAAGAACAAAGCGATCGTTCCGTTGGGTGATAACGGTTTCCTGGATCGCCCCACCTTTTTGCTGCATAATATTTTGCAGTTTTTGATAAATGCTATCTCGAATGTTTCTAAGGTTATGTCGTATTTCTCCCAGTTTCGGACTAGCACGATCTGCGACTTTTCCGGCTTCGTCTATGCAGTGATGGATGGCTTTTTCTAGTTCAGGGAGAGTCCTAATATCGGCAATCAATTCTTTTAAAACCGGTAAATCTTCATAATCATCAATTATTCTTCTTAATCTTCTCATTCCTGCTAACGTCGTCGCAATATCTAGCAGTTCTCGTCCTGAAAGATTACCTTTTAAGGTTGCCCTTTTTAGAGAGTCACCTACATCGGTGATCCCTTCAAAAGTCCATTTAACTTCTAAATTTTGTTCTAAGCGATAAATTTCTTGGGTTTGGGCTAAAAGTTCTTGACTTTCTTCTAAACTTTCAGGCATAGGCAAGTTACGGGCTGCTATTGCACCCATTTTAGTGGCAGCAAAGGTAGCTAAGTGTTGGCACAAACGTGGCCATTCCAGTAAGTTTAAAGTTTCTTGGTATATCAAGGGGGAATTATTATATTCGGTTTTTCACTATTCTAAGCCTTCAAGGGCAGAGCGTGAAACCTTTAATTTTTCCGTAAACTCCCTAAAAAAATTATCCATTTCTCAATTCTTATGTTAAGTTATAAGTAAGGGTTTTAAGAATTTGCCCCTTTTCCCAAAAAAGCTACCGACTAAGATGCTTGTCTTAGACGGTTTCGGGGTTGATAAGGGATGATTTGGTTGGAAGTGACTAACAACAAACTTAATCACTGAGCGGGTTTCTTACCTGCTGTCGTGGAACTGGCAATCAGCAGAAACGAATTCAGAAGTAATCTTGGTTCGTAACTGCAAGGGTTCCGTACAGTAAAATCACTTAATAGCAGGTTCGTCCGATTGTTTTGGATGTTGCTTGCCGGTTTAGGGCAGTGGAGTTTATAACGGCTGCTGCTTTGGGCTACCTAATAAAAATCTCAACCCCCCCATTATAACACAATGTCCACCTTAGCGATAATAACCTGAAGACAAAAAGATGCCTGTGATCACACTCTTTCTCGCCGCCCTCTATTTATTGATGATTTATGGATTGTTGATGCTTGCTAAACGTACGGGTAAGTGGGAAGCCCCACCTCGTCGTGATCTTGGATAGAACAGCCATTTAACAAAATGCAACCTGAAGATAGTGGATAGTAAACCACGATAGATATAAGGATTGTTGAGAATCCCTGGGTTAAAACCACAGGGATTCTCTTAGTCTTGAAAAAAATGAAGAAACTTTTTAATCAAGGCAGATTAACTAAAAATAAAATCAGCAGCACTCAAAGCAGTAGAATTTACACCAGTCAGTATGGCTAAGTGATCCCCTCCTAAAACAATGGAGGTATTAGCACCACTTGAAGCTAAGGTTAAGTCAGTAAAACCAATACCTAAGCCAAGAATAGCCAAGATATCTCCCTGGCCTTGGTTAAAGTCAATAACAGTATCAGGAGATTGGGGAGTCGCACCATCAACAATGGTGAATTGATCCGCACCTGTACCCCCAATAAGACTATTCATACCCACTCCGCCAATAAGAGTATCATCACCTGAGCCGCCAATTAGTGTATCGTTACCTGCTGCTCCAATCAGTTTATTGTTGTCATGGTTCCCACTAAGAACATCGTTGTTGATTGTTCCGATAACAGTTTCAATTCCAGTAGTTTGATCAATTTCGGTTCCACTAGCAGTTATTTTTTGAACCTGACCGTCAGATTGTAGAACAATTCTACCCTCAAAGAAACCATAATTAAGAATATCCTCACCAGAACCACCTCTTATATCATCATATCCCTGTGCGCCAAAAATGATATCGTCCCCTGCTCCAGCAATAATAGTATCGTTACCTGCTCCACCATCGAGTAAGTCGCCATCCTCTCCGCCATCAAGGACATCATTACCTAATCCTCCGGAAATAGCATCGTTACCTGCTTCTCCGAAAATAGTGTCATTACCGACTTCCCCATTAAGGGTATCCTTGCCTACGCCACCAAATAATTCATCGTTACCGTCTCCACCCCATAGTGTATTATCGTTTGCATCCCCTATCAGCACATCATCGCCTTTTGTTGCGATAACAGTTTCAATTCCTCCAAGGATTTGATCAACTTCGGTTCCAATAGCACTTATTTTTTGGACATTCCCGTTAGATTGTAGGATAATCCTTCCTGGAAAGAAAGTGTAATCAACAGTATCTAGTCCAGAGTCCCCGAATATAGTATCGTTTCCGTATCCTCCGACAATAGTATCATCCCCAGTACCAGCTAGAAGAAGATCATTATCAGAACCAAGGGGAATAGGTAAAGGGCTAGTGGGAGTTGGAGGTAATATTCCCCCGTAGAGAATATCATCCCCTCCATTCGCGACAATAGTATCATCCCCTGCATCTCCAATGAAAGTCTCATTTAAAGCAGTCCCTAGAAGAAAGTCATTCCCAGATGTCCCCCTAACTATAATTGGTGCCAAAGGTGCAGTAGTTGTCCCTAATTGTGGTTGCATTGACATAGGTTTAATTGTTCAAAAAATCAACTAATAAAACCATAAAAAAAATCAACTCATAAAACTATAAAAAAAATTAAAAGATTAATAATTACTAACAAATGTCTTCTCATTTGACTACACCCCTAACTACCTGATGATCTGACATTTGAATCATTGAGTTTTCTGCGATCTAAAAATGGTTTTAACCATTGGAGTCGCCTTTCATCCGAGGGTTAAAACGACTCTGCTTGGATGCTGGCGTGTTATTTAGGTAACGGTGTGAGGAGATTGAGATCGAATAACCAATTTTCTGTTTATTCTAGAACTTCTACTTGTTCCCAGGCCAAGGTTCGAGTCAGACTCAAGGGTAAAGACACAGACTCAACGCAAGGGTAGTACCCCAACCATTGACGAGACAGTTGAGAAAAGACTTGAGAACAACCACTAACCGCAAAGCGAGTAGGTGAAGCAGAAGAACTCTTACTGAGCCCCATCAACTCCAACTCCTTTTTGGCAGCCTGCACTACATAACAAGCCGGATCGATTAATCGCACGGTTTGAGGAATAATCCGTTGAATCACTCCCTGTAAATGCCGATAATGAGTACAGCCATAAACTAGGGTATCAATACCACAGTCTACTAAAGGACTCAGATAATTACGAGCAACCTCTTGGGTATAAGCTTCCGAGATGCGATTCTGCTCGATTAAAGGAACAAACTCTGGACAACCCACTTGCCAAACTTGAGCTTGGGGATTAATTTCTTGAATAGCTTGACGGTAGGCTTCACTTTTAGCCGTAGCAGGAGTTGAAATAACACCAATGCGCTTACCCTTTTTGACAGCAGCCTTAGCTCCTGGTAGGATGACCCCAAGGATGGGAACATCAAACTCTTGGCGAACCGCTTCCAACGCCAAAGCAGAACTGGTATTACAAGCCATAATCACCATCTTAACCTTTTGTTGAGTCATCCAGACCAGAATTTCTCGAACAAACTCTAAAATTTCTGATGCCGAACGATTTCCGTAAGGAAGTCTTGCTGTGTCAGCAAAATATACAATGGATTCCTGGGGTAACTGTCGGTAAAGTTCCCGTAAAACAGTCAATCCTCCCACACCACTATCAAACACACCAATGGGACTGTTTTGAATCTCTCTCATGTTTTGATTAGGTCAATAAAGAAAAAGTTAACAATTGAAACACGGCTTAAAGTAAATAACTCTATTGTAAGGACAGAATTCTAATTAGAGTCTTTTTTGCTGAATATAATCTAAAATTCCTTGAGCGATCGCCCTAGCCATTTGACTCTGATAAGCCGGATCAGCCAAGCGAGGATTATCAATAGATCCTGTCAAAAAGCCGACTTCCACCAATGCAGCAGGCATTCTTGAGCGTCTGAGTACATAAAAACGAGCTTGTTTTACCCCGCGATCGTTGGCAACTGTTACATTGCGTAAAATACTACGATGAATAGCACTAGCCAACTCTCTATTTCCTGCGTAAAAAGTCTCCATGCCGTTCACATTCGTCCGCCCACCCCCCACCGCGTTAGCATGGATACTGACAAAAATATTGGCCCTTCGTCTATTGGCTATGGCAGTGCGGCCTTGCAGACTAACAAAATAGTCTGCATTGCGAGTCATGATCACCTCAACCCCTCGCTGTTTTAGAAGTTGACTCACTTCTAAGGAAATGGGGAGAATTACATCCACTTCCCTGAGTCCCCTTAAGCCGATCGCCCCTGGATCTTTCCCTCCGTGGCCCGGATCAATCACTACCAGAACCCTTCCTCTAGGACTTCCTGTATTGGGAGGTAAAGGATCAGGAAAAGAGGGATTATTAGAAGGGGGAGGAACAGGAATCTGAGTACGATCATTGGGAGGAGTCGTGGCCCGCAGTGATCGCACCTCTAAGGATAGGGTTTGTAAGTTAGGTTGTCGTAACCCTCCCAGACGAACCCCCAAAGAGGGTTGAACTTGAATAACCACCGTATCAGTATTCTCCTGTCTTACCCGTAACTGATAAATCGGACTATTGCGACCAAGTTGGGGTCCTTGGATGGGATCTGCCAATTGTGCTTTGGGGATACGGATTTCAAACATCCCTGTGCGCCGATTAATGCTTCCTCTCCCTTGAATCGGTCCGTTGGCTCTAATTAATAATTGACTATTATTATTAGTTAATTCAACGGCAGAAATGGTAGGATTTTCATTTTGAGAAGGGGTTTGCGTCACCTCTGGAGAAGGTTCGGGGGGTTTGAGATCCCGTACCTGAGACAATCCTCCCTTGGGCAACAAAACCAGTCCCCCTAACCGAGAGTAATAGCCTTGCCAACCTGGGCTGTCTTTAGCAACTCGGAGGGTAAGACGAGCTTGGGAGGGTTGGGGTTGTTCAAATTTAATATCACTTACACCGTATTGATTAACCAAAAGGGTTTTATTGATTAATGATTGGGGTAATGATGTTCCTGGAAGGGTAAAGATGATGGTTTCTCGCTCTTGATCTTCTTGAACCAAAATGTCCCTATTTTCCCCTTGTTTATCCAAACGGATAAATAACCCGTTACGAGTTACTCGGAAATCGTCATTTTCTGGCCTTGAAGAAGGTTGGTTTAGAGGAGGGGATGGTCTTGTCTGAGGGCTAGGGCTAGGTAGAGGATTAGGTCTAGAATTGGGACGAGCAATGGGTTGAGGGGTAGGAAGTTCTACCGTCCATTGCGTCGGAGAAATTCCTCTTACTTTCACCTGAGTTGGATCGACAGTATATCCAGGGGCTAATTCGATTACTAAACGGGTGGTTTGAGAATTAAATTGACCAACACGGACGCTTTTAATTTTTCCACCAATATTTTGATCCACTGTGGATCTTCCCAAAGTCACTCCAGGTAAGTCCAGAACTATTCGAGTCGGGTTGGGAATCAATTGGGCCCGAGGTTGAACCCGTGCGTCTGTAGTAAAAATGAGACGATTTTCGGTCGTTTCAAAACGCCAAAAGAGGAGTCTTGCCGCCTCTGCTGGTAAGGAAAAAATAAGAGTGCTGAGGATACTTAATAGTAGCCAGTGAAATCTCACAATGGTTGCTCCTATGGAGAATAACGGTTTTTCTATTACAGCTTAAAGGGTAATGGCAACCGTCTTACTCATCAACTCCAAAAGACGAAAAAAGCAGACCAAGGTTTCTCTAAATTGCAAAGCTTTTGAGTTAGACCCCAGATCAGAAAGAGAACCGACGACTTTCCGTGTTTCGTCTCGGTTCTCCTGTCTGGTTCGCTCCTCACACTACATACAAATATATAGGAAGCTTTATCTTTTGTCATGTTACTTAAGATTTATTTTTGATTTCTTACATGGTTTCACAATTGAGACTGGGGAGGATATGCAACTTGTGATAACCATAATCCTTGGAGTAAATATTGTGTAATGGCTACTAAACCAAGTCTGGCTTGAGATAGTTGGGGATTTGTTTGACTAAGTGAGCCAAAAATACGACAGAAACGCTCAAAAGTCAAAAAAGCTTCACTTAAAGCCAATCCGAGTTTCATTTCGCTGCTATTTGACTCCTTCTCTAAACTATCAACTGTTGCAACAATTTGAGCAATCAGCGATCGCTCAAGTTGATTTAATTCTAATTTCTCCCAAGGAATTACCGTTAAAATTGACCATGACGTTTGATTCGTCTGAAAATTACTATTTTTAATCTTTATTAGCTTTTCTTGTTCTCCTAACCTTAATAATGAACAACAACGACTATAAGTATATTGGATTGGCCATAAATTGTCAGGTTCTCTTGACTTTATAGGATATTTTTGGTAGGCATAAGATAAATGTTGCCAAGATTGTAACCAAAGAATCAAACTGCGATCGCATAAGGTAAACTCTAGGGAACCTGAGTCCAGAAGTTTAAGGTTAAAGTTGAGATACAAGGTATCCTGTTGGGGGGTTGGTTGTCGTTGGATGTTGTCAAAAAACTCTAGTGCTAGGGTTATAGGAGAAAGAGAGGAATGACGGGATAATTGCAAGGCGATTGCACAACGATATGTAATAGAATCAATTTTAGGTAAACGGAAGAGGGAAATAGGATTATTACTCTCAGTAAAATGAGATAGATTTACTGTCTCTAAATTCCTCAGTTGAGTGAATAAAAATTGTTGTAATTGTTGCTGAATTGAAAGACGATTGAGTTTAACTCTGACAGGGTAAATTACTTGAATAACCTGATGATTGCTCATCTTTGAGTTTTTTTTACTAGGTTGAATTACTTTTGTTAGCCAAACTTTCTATTTTCTAGAGCCTTTTTCAAATGATCAAGTTTGCCTTCCAGGTTTTCCTTTTTATCTGAGTTTACACCCACACGCGAGACTTCTTGATCATATTCCTGTAACTTAAAGCTGACTTTCAGTAAATCTTGCGCCAAATGTTGATTTTTTTTGGTTGAAAAATTTTGTATTTCTGTATAATAGCCCTCTTTTAGAACCAGATTCATCAACTCTTTACACCATGTTTCTTCTCCATTTTTAACTGCTAGTAAATTAGCGTCAAGGTGTGCGAGCAAATTGGATCTGATTAATTTCTGACGTTTGACTTTTTCTTTATTCTGTTCTCTGTAATCATTGAAAAGTGTAATGACAAAAGTCAGTATGGCTCCAAGAAAAACCCCCACTAAAGAATTTGACAGTAATTTCCACAACAATGATTCTGATTCTTTTACCTCAAGTCCTTTTAGTTCTAGTCTTGTTGGTGGGATTTTTTGATTTTTTTTATCGGTTCCTTCAACTTTTATATAGAGATTATATTTCCCCGTGCTAACTCCTGTAAAAGTAAAATTTCCCGAAGATTTTTGAGACAAATCAATATTTTGCAAAACTTTGCCTTTTTGTTGAGGTGTAGGCTTTACTGACTGAAGATATTTATCTGCATAAAAGATAGTAATTGTGGCCGAATTCATCTCTTTGGAATTGACCCAAACTTTGAGATTGATTTGTTCACCTCTATTAATCACATCTCGATCTGCAAAAATTTCGATGTTTTGGTTCTGGGAGTTTTGAGAAGCATTATTTGTCTGTGAATTGACTGGATTTATCATGAACAAATACGCACTAAAACTTATGATTAACATTAGGAGCCAAGTTTTTTTTGTCATCATTTTTTTTCTTTAAGTTTAAGCAATTTGTAAAGGCTTCTTTATACATTTTATTACGCATGGTAATATCCCCCTGATTATCTCTTTTTAAAATTCCAAGGGTGAGTAGTTCTTGCTGATGTGTTACTTCTTCTTGAAGTTTAGTTTCAGGATTAACGAATCTTTCCACTATTTCAAGATAAGAAGAATCATCTTTGATTTTGTTGAATAGAGAGTTAACTATATAATTTAAATTAGGATCTTGCTGTTTTTTTATATATTGTTCTATCAATTCGTCTATAAAACCCGAAATCTTAGTTTCTTCCTGCTTGCGAATATCTTCATTTTCATCGATTAATTGAAAAAGACGCTGGGTTAAATAAGGATGTCCATTTCCCCATTTATAAACTGATTTGCTAATTTTTTCACTAAATACATCAGAAAAATTTTGTAGATTTCCCCCCAAAGTAATGACTTGCTGATGAGAAAAATCTTGTAGATTAACACAATAATTATGACCTAATGTAAGTTCTTTAGCAAATCTGTTTAATTCATAAGCTCCAGCCAAAATAAACATAATTTTTGCATCCTGATTCTGATTGACTGGATGGAGAGAAAATAAATCTGAAGCTATCTTGTGATTCAGATGACTAATTTGATTAAATAATATAACAATTTTCGTAAGTTTTTTTGTCTGAACCCTGACCCGATCTAAATAGTTGTAGAATCCCATTCGATTAACAACATTTTCAGGGTTGAAAGTAATAGGTAAATCTTTATTTATTAGCGTCAATAGTATTGGATAAAACTGATTTCTTTCTATATTATTGTCAAATAGACTGAGATCAAGATAGATAACAGAGTATTCCTCATTTCCACAGAAATGATTTTGAATTTGAAACAGAAGTGTTGTTTTTCCTGTCTGACGAGGACTCTGAAGAATAAGAAGATTATAATTATTTTTTTCTTGAATCCTTTGAAGAACCAAATTCAGTTCCGGTCTTTCAAGAATAATATTTTTGTTTCTCCGAGTGCTGAGTGGACCACCAGCTACAAATGATGTCATAATCATAATTAAAAACTTCCCATCGACGCTCTTTTCTTGAATATTTCAGCCTCTAAAAACTGTTGTTTTTAAAGACCTCTCCATACATTTTATTGCGTATGGTAAAATCCCCCTGATCATTTTTTTTGATAAGTCCAATCGTTTCAAGTTCATCCTTATGTTCTCCTGATACTTGGAAGTGAGGATGAAGCAGTTTGTTTACTATTTCATTACAGGAAGAATTAATCTTACTTTTCTTCCTTAGATAATCGACTATATAGTTTAAATTAGCATCTTTCTTGTCTTTAATATATTGTTCTATCAGTCCATTGATAAACTCTAAAATATGAGTTTCTTCCTGATGGCGAACCTCTTGATTTTCATCAATTAATTGAAAAAGACGCTGGGTTAAATAAGGATGTCCACTGCCCCATTCATAGACTGAATGGCTAATTTTTTCACGTAATAAATCAGAAAAATTTTGTAGATTTTCCCCCAAAGTAATGACTTGCTGCTTAGAAAAATCCTTAATATAAAACTCTTGACAGATATTACGAAGGTAAGAATTTTTTCCTTCTGTTAATCTTTTTAAGCCAACATTTCCTGTAAAAAGGAACATTAATTTTCGACATAAATCAATATCTTCTGAAGAATCTTGTCGTCCCTCATTAAAAATTATTCTTAAGGTTGCAAACAAAACCAAAAATTCTCCTTCTGGAATACCGTTGATATCATCCAGCATAAAAATAAGTTTTCTAGCTTGGGAGGTATTAGCAGCTAGGAATTTTAAATAGTCTGTAAAAGCAAATTGGTTGGTGATCCTTTGGGTATCTTGAGTTATATTTTTAGCATCTGATGAAGTCTCTAAATCATCATTGATTATATCTGTTAGTTGCTTTTGAATATTCGTACAAACTGTTCGGTAAAACTCAGCTTTATTGAGGTTACTAAAACCAGATAAGTCAAGATAGACTACACCATAATTGTTACCATGTAGCTGTGTTTGAATTTGATAAAGAAGAGTTGTTTTTCCTGTTTGACGAGGACTGTTGAGGATAATGTACTCATTCTGAAATTTAATAGAGTCAAGGATCAGATTAAGCTCTGGTCGGTCAATAATAATCTTGGGATGTTTTTCTGGATGAAGGGCTCCACCTGCCACAAAGACTGTCATCATTTAGATCCTCCTACTTCTTGCTGATAAATTCCAATCAAGTTCTCAATGTTGTTACGCTTTTCGATAAGTTTGGCAAATTCACGAAATGTAAAAGTGTAAATCTCTTTTTCGTCTCTTTTGCCATTTTGAGTCAAAGCCGTATAAATTTTCAAAGTTTCTAGGCTGTTTGTGATTCCTTGAATGTCTAGTCCCCGTTTCCTGAATTCCTTAATGACATCTAACTCTGTAAATTGTGGATAAGACCACATGACATAAACGAGCAGTTTATCTATCGCTTTTGACTGTCCCCAGATCAGGCGTTCAGCATAGTCATAAAACTCCTCAGAGTTAATCACTGTCTCAACATCTTCTTCTGTAATTATCCGCACTTGTGTTTTATTAATTGTGTCGATTAGTAAACCACAAAACTTCTGAATGAGGTTGGGATGTTGAGCCGTTATAGAAAGAATGCGTTGAACAGAGGTTTCTTCGTTCTCAAAGTCCACCCCAAGATTTTCCATTGGCACAGTTATAAGGTCTTGTGCTGATCTTTGATCTAAAATCTCTAAGGGGAGGGGATGGAAAAAGCTAAACAGAGGAGAATCAGGATTAATCATCTGTTTAACCAGGGTGGTTGTGCCACTGAAAATAAATCTAACTTTTAGACTGTCATCAGTGTTATCTTGTGATAACGCACGAAATGTTTTGAACAATTGCTCTTGAAACTTAAGGTCGTATGCCAGCAACTCATCAACTTCATCAAAAATGAGAATAATCTGTTTAGCCTGATAGCTTTGTTGGATATTTTTGATAACTTGATTAAAGGATAAAGGTGAACGCTGATCCAGTTGAGCAATTTCCTTGGCAAAGTCTTGTGATTTGTAGGCCAGATACTCGTAAAAGCTGTCATAATCATTAACGGCTTGTAAATCGAAGTAAAAAACTTGTTTCTCTGGATCATTTTTTAGTTGAGGAAAAATTTTATTGAGCAGTGAGGTTTTCCCCATTTTGCGATTAGCAAGGAGCGCATAGTTAGTCTTGGAAATGTTTTCAGTAATTGTCTTTAACTGTTCTTCTCTGTCATAGAACATTTCCTTAGGAACAGGTCCAGACCAAGTGTAGGGAGAAACAGTGACTAAATCAATCTGTTTAAGAATGTATCGCGTAAGTTCTTGCAGGGGAGAAGGAGCGGATATGATATCCCAGAACTTATCGTGATCAAGCACAATAAAGTCATTTTTGGCATGGGATTTGTGTAGCTGCTCTTGTAAGTGCTCTCCATTACCAAAACTCACAAGCAATGCAAAGTAACGGGCGTAAATCTTGAATTTCTGGAGAAGGCTACGAATTTGATTAATATTATCCTGATCCCCATTTTGATCATAGCCGTAAATGACCGGGAATTTTTGACGGATCTTGAGCTTAAATCCTAGTGGTGATGCGTCAATCATCCGTCCATAAATCCACTCATGGGTTGCGCTATCTTCAAGTGGGATCAAGGATAGTTTTCTACAAAGTAAAGCAGTCAGTTTATCTGTCTCCGTTTGAAACATATTATCTGTCTCGGTTTGAAACATCTCGAACTGCTTCTGCTCTAAGGCATTTTCTGCCCTCTTCCAAATCGTTTGGAACTCATTCCAGTCTTGATTAATGGGAACATTAGATGTTCTACCTGTTAAGATTTGTTTTACCCTGTTAACAAATTCATGAATGCGATTGGAATAATCTGCTTTAGGGAAAAAATCTCCCACTCCATTCTCAGCTAGTTGATCCCAGATGGCTTTAGAAGTTTCTCTTTCGCTAATAACAATGGTTGGGATATCCAATTGCTTTGTTTGTTCTAGCAATTCCCTGGCTTCCATCCCTGATGGAGATGGCAAAACAAGGTCGGTGACTATCAAATTCCATGAATTTTCAGACTCAAGAACCTGTCGCCCTTTATCTAAAGTATCCTGGATGGTAAGAGTGAGCGAGTTTTCCTTCGGCATTTCCTTGACTGCCTCTTGGATATCTTCTTGAAGAATATCTTGCCAATGAGTTTCATCTTCGATCAAAAGTATTTTAAAGTCTGTCATGACAGCCTCCCTGCTCTTTTCTTATTAATTCTCCATTGTTAGCGTTGCAATCTGCGGGGAGAATTACCTGAAATGTAGTCCCTTGATCAATATTGGGTTCAAAATTTATCTTACCCCCGAAACTCTTGAGATAAATCTTGGCCCACGACAGTCCTATCCCTCCTCGTTCTTCAGTTGTTTTGGTGCTAAAGTTGGGTTCAAAAATCTTATCTCTGTTTTTTAAGGGAATGCCTTCACCTGTGTCGGTTACCTTGACCACAGCCCAGCACTGATCAGCGTTTTCAACTCCATAACAATCAATGGATAAAGTACCCCCCTTATCTTTCATTGCATACTGGGCGTTTTCAATCAAGTTTTGAAATATAAGGCATAACTGATCTTGTCCGGCTCTGACCGAAGGCA
>JASJEA010000194.1 GCA_030064935.1 Crocosphaera sp.
TTCGTTTTTGTAGCGTTAAAGTTAAGATAGACAGATGTAGTCAAATCTATCCAACTCTTTCTAAAGGATTAACCTTTAGGGGTTGAACGCCACAACTCGCTATCCCCTCGACAGTAAATGCCTCTGGGGAATACGTTCTAATAATATTTAGACTGCCATTGATGTCTGAATTAATAACTTGACCATTGGCACTCCTAAACAATCCTCTCTTAACACGCCGACCTTGGTAGAACTCATGCTTGCAAATAGTTTCTAAGTCTAAAGCTGAACACTTGCTAGTGTACGCTTCATTAACCGTGAGCATTTTGATGCCTGCCAGTTGACACTTATAATCAAGCATTTCAATTAATTTGGCGTGAGGAATCTGTACAAAGTTCTGGTTATTACCCTTGCCGATTTTCACTCTCTGCTTCCAGTTATCGTTCTTTCCTACTACTAACGTCGTGATGGCATTAGCTTTAAGATAATTGACTACGATAGCAGAAGCTTTGTGAAGATAATGATCGACTTGGTTATTACGTTTTAAAGTAATAGCATTAAGTCTTTTACTAGACTTTTTCTCACCTATCTTGGATTGGATTCTAGAACGAGTCTTATTGTATAAGCGGTTAATTGACTTGAGAGGCTTGCCGTTAATAAGTAGCGGTCTAACACCTTGAACGTTAGAACTCAAAGCGATTAGGTTATCTACTCCCAAGTCAATGCCAGCGATATTATGGCTAGGCTCTTGGCTTATATGTTCTTCTAGTTCATAAACTATCTCTATCAAGTAGCAGTCACTTTTAGGAACTATTCTGGCTTGTACAGGTTTTTTTGCCTTGTACATTTTGAGCTTGATATTACTCTGAGAAAGATGGCAGATACCATCATCTAACGGCTTCTTATAGATAGCCTCTGTTCCTTTGTAAATGAGCGAATAACGCCCTTTGAGCTTGTCTTTATACTTAGGAATTTTCGGTTCTCCTAAATACTTATGAGGGTTTATTTTCCAGTCTTTGTGTGCTTGAAAATAACCCTTCCAGACCTGAAAAACTTGACGGATTAAAGAACAAGCTATCTTAGTTGAAGGCATTAATCTATAGGCATCAGAAGAAGAAACTAGATGATAAAGTTTGCTGTTTGTTAAGACTTTACCTGTGCTAAAGAACGACTGTCTCATGTAGTAGTTGCAGAGGTTGTATAGGTTTTTAGCACTAAAAGCTAGGCTCTCACATTCCTTCCAATACTTATGAGTTTTCTTGATCTGATGTCTCTCTACTAGCTGCATCTCGTTTCCTCCTAACAGCAGAACGCCTACCATACATCTTGGCACTAAATGAAGACATAATAGAAATTAAGTCTTCTACTAATTCGTCTTCATAACTTTTAGGTAAAGATTCTTCGACCCATTCAATCTCTACCCCATGACTTTTAAAGAACCCATCAAACAAATTGAAATTAAACCTAGTTAACCGGTCTTTATATTCAATAACAACTTTGCTAATTTGTTTTTCAATTGCTAAGTTTAAAAGTCGATTTAACTTAGGTCTTTTGTCATTCATCCCACTACCCATTTCGGCCAATACATACTTGATGTTGTATTTTCGTTTAGTACAATGGGTGATAACTCTAGACTGTTGACGATCTAAGTCTCCATTGTCTTTCTGACGTTGAGAACTTACTCGACAATAAACTGCTATTGCTTGCAAACCTTCAACTGAATCGTTAATACCCATTCGAGCATTAACATCAGATCGTCTGTAAGCTCTTCTATTTGATGGTGTTCTTAAAGCGGGAAATGTTCCCTCTTTATCCCATCTTTGTAGAGTTTTTACGCTTACGCCCAGTATCTTCGCTGTTTGAGTTATATTCAGCAATTCTTCTGAGGGCATCGTCTGTTTCCATCAGCATTTTCCTCCAATGGTCATAGATTTTCTGAAACTCTTCCGGGGTAGGCACTTCATCCAGTTCAACTATATGAGGATAAATCACCCCAGTGTCTAACTCGAATTCGCTTTTAGTGACTCTTACCACTTTTTGCCGTTTCATTTTCCATGACCTTTACCCTATAATCCTATCATATCATTAAGGACATTTGACAATTTGAGATCACTTTTGTCTATTATATTGATGAGCTACACAAAGCCGTGCTCATGAACCGCTTTGTCGGACCTTGGCTAGTTGGCCGATGGGAGAAACTAAAAGCTCCTGCCAGTCGAGGTTCAGGGGCATTTACCATATTTATCCTCATGAGTTTGATTGCAGGTTTAATAGGCTTAGAAAGTATTTTAGGAGCCTTTGCTGCTGGCATTGTTTTCAGTAACACAAAATACCGCGAAGTTTTTATTGAAAGAACTGGGGTTATTGTTCTTTTATTTAGCACCATTTTCTTTGTTTCCATCGGAGCAAAAACCGATCTGGGCCTTCTTAACCCTTCAAACCCCACTAATCGAGAGGGACTGATTATTGCCCTATTTCTGATCGTTGTAGCTATTTTTGGCAAAGTGGCCGCTGGATTCTTTGCCTTTTCCTCAGAAAACATCAACCGGATTGCTGTCGGCACTGGAATGGTACCGCGAGGAGAAGTCGGATTGGTATTTGCCGGTTTGGGTGCTGCGACTGGAGCCTTGCCCCCTGAAATTGATGTGGCGATTGTACTGATGGTAATCGCCACCACCTTTCTCTCTCCTCCCCTACTTCGGCTCGCGTTTCAACTTTCTGCTTCTACACCAGCCGAATCTGAATCTTCTGAACAGCCTTCTTAGATTTCCCATGAATTCTTCCTAGATTGAGGTGGGGGTAATTCGCTCATTCTGATTGACGCAGCTACAATATCTAATATGAAATCCTGTTGAATACCATAGGTTAGGATGAGGTAAACGGGGGGAGCCGAGGAGGCAGAAGAAGATAAATTTACAATAGCAATTTTAACGTTTACTGATTAAGCAGATTTGATATAAGTTTGATAAGCCCTTTGGGGTGACAGTTTTGGTAAAAGTCACTATAATTAAATTAACAAAACCTGAGTTCGATCTAGGGAAATTTGGAGACAACTTAATAAAATCAGCAGCCTCAAACCCTCATTGTCTCCTTTAAAAAAGAATAACCCCGAACTCCGAACTCCGAACTCACGTTAACAAAGATATATATCACTCATGTTTACTCCAACTCCAATTCTGCTCCCATCTTCCCAAGACTATAGTTTGCTAACAGATTTATATCAGCTAACCATGGCCGCTTGTTACCTAGGAGAAGGAATAGCCAACAAAAAAGCCAGTTTTGAGCTATTTGTCAGGCGTTTGCCTGATCATTTTGGTTATCTGATTGCCATGGGACTCCAACAAGGGTTAAGTTATCTGGAAAATTTACGTTTTACTCCAGAACAGATCAACTATCTACAACAAACAGGGCTCTTTGACCATGCACCTTCCCAGTTTTGGTCATTATTGCAAAATCAGGGTTTTACAGGAGATGTCTGGGCGGTTCCTGAAGGCACCGCCATCTTTCCTAACGAACCCATGTTACGAGTCGAAGCTCCCCTATGGCAAGCTCAACTGATTGAAACATACCTATTAAATACCTTGAACTATCAAACTTTAATCGCAACCAGAGCAGCGAGAATGCGCGATATAGCAGGGGAAAAAGCGATTTTATTAGAATTTGGGACAAGGCGGGCCTTTAGTCCTCAAGGGGCAATTTGGGCGGCTAGGGCCGCCTTAGCTGCGGGCTTTGATGCCACCTCCAATGTCTTAGCGGCCAAGGAACTCCAGCAAAAACCCAGTGGAACCATGGCCCACGCCTTAGTGATGGCCATCAAAGCGTTATCGGGCAGTGAGGATGAGGCATTTGCCGCTTTTAGTCGTTACTTTCCTGGAGCTACATTATTGATCGATACCTATGATACGGTAGCTGCAGCGCAACGGTTAGCGGAGAAAATAAACACAGGAGAAGCAGAGGTGAGAGGGGTTCGTTTGGACTCAGGAGACTTAGTAACTTTGTCGCAAAGGGTGCGATCGCTGTTGCCAACGGTAAAAATTTTTGCCAGTGGGGACATTGATGAGTGGGAACTGAAGAGGTTACAGGAAGAAAATGCTTGTATTGATGGCTATGGAGTAGGAACTCGTTTAGTGACAGGAGAACCAGTCAATGGAGTTTATAAATTAGTGGAAATTGATGATATTCCGACGATGAAACAATCAAGCCACAAAATGACCTATCCAGGGCGTAAGCAGATATTTCGTCGCTATGATCAAGGAATAATCAATAGTGATAGGTTAGGGTTAGCTGATGAAGCAACAGAAGCAGGAGAAACCCTTTTGTTAGAATTGGTCATGAAGGAGGGTCAAACTATCAACAAATTTGAGGGTTTAGAGGGGATTCGGCAACGGGTTAAAGCTTCAGTTAATCATTTACCGAAAGTAACTCGAAAGTTAACAGAACCGACTTCTATAGAAGTTAGTATTTCTCAATCTTTAGATAGGTTACGTCAATCTTTTATGGAAAAAATTTAGGGGAAAGTTCTCCCCTCTACTGCCTAATTTGGAATCCTTTTCAGGTTATTGAGAAATGTTTTTCTTGGCCGATAAAGGACAAGGTACAGACTTTATACCTGACCAATCAGTAAAAGTTTGTTCATCCTTATAATGTCGAGGGGTTTGTAACATCAAAGACCAAGCTGTTTTCGCTTCGATTAAATTGAACCTATCCTTGTAATAAGTAAGTAAAATATCTTGAACAACAGGATAGTAATCGGAGTTTAGATTGGGGAAAATATGATGTTCTGTATGGTAAGAAAAATTTAGATGTAGGAGATCAAAAAATTTAGGAACTCGCAATGAAATGCTGTTAACAAGGGGATCATTTATGGTGGTCATCCTACATAACATATGATTAGTGTAAATGTAAAACATTACCCCACTATAGCCAATCCAAATAGGAAGAAAATAGCCCAGCAATAATTTAATAGGATGAAAGTCTAAGTAAACTACAACACTTAAATGAAGGGCAATAATCACCACTAATTCTAGGGCGATCGCTTTACGTTCTTTCCCACTTACCCGAAAAGATGCAGGAGGATATTCCGTTAATCCGTTATTAAAAAATAATACGGATGTAAGATTACGAAAAGCGTGTACACCCCAGGCATGAGCATTACCAATAACTAACCAAATGGGATGAACTTCAGCCGAAGGAACAAAAAGATTTTGAATCCATTTTCCCCAATTTTTAGGCTGCTCAAATAAATAGTTCCGATCAGGATCAGCTAGAGAATTTGTTTTACTATGATGCTGACGGTTATGAACTGCATTCCATAAAGTGGGAGGCATCCATAATATAGCCAAGCTCAATAGACTAATTATTTTCTTCAACAATGGGTTTTTAATGGTTTTACTATGTAAAATATCATGGGTACTAAAGAGCAAGACAATGACGCTATTTCCCATCATCAAACTTAAAGGCAAATACAGCCAAAGAAAGTACCATTTCCATTGATCTAAATCATCAGCAATTCCCCAACCCAAAATTAAAATAGCTAAATTAATCAACAAAATCCATAATTTATTAATATCTGGATTAAATGCTTCAGGAGGGACTAAAGAGCGTATTTTTTTTGCGTAATCTGCTTGAGAAATTAAGTCTTTTTCTTGAGCATTAATCGTTTGGGACATATTTTTTTAGGTTAGTTTTCTGATCCATTATAAACCAGTCCGACAACAAGAATAAATCTCTCAATATTTTATTAAAACTTGGCTTAATTCAAGTTCAAAAATTAGCCAATTTCAAGAAAAAAGTGAATCCAAAACATATTTTATAAAAATATATTGAGAAATATCAAGAAATATAATATAGTAGGAGTTACGCATTGACAAATTATGCAAAATATAAAGTCTATGAGATAGGCAAAGCGATCGCTATGTTCCCCATCAATTTCTTAGATTTAATTGATCCAAATAAGTGTTACGCTTTAGTTTGATAGGTAAGATGGGAAGGGATCGTAACCTGCCCAAAATTTACCCAAATACTTGAAAGATTCAGGAACAATCCTTTTATTGTAGTTTATCTGTTCTACTTAAAACTCCTGAATCTCAGTTGTTTAGGTTTCACATTACGTACATTCTTCTTTGGACACTAATCATATGTTCTTCCCAGTCCGTTATTTATCAAAGTTTTTGGCTTTTATTCTTATCGCTCTGTGTATCTTTCCTTCTGTTGCTCTAGCTGATCCTTGCATTAAATTCTTTGGGGGGATTACTGGTATATATATCAATAACAGCCGAGTTTTAATTGAGATCTTGGGCGGGCAGTTTTATACAGAAGACTCTACAATTGTTGATGGTGGCTTTGACCTTACCTTTAATATTGCTGACCCAGCTTCTGATTTCATGTTTAAGGTTGTTGAAGATGCTTTTCTTAATGACAAAAATCTCTATGGCTCTATTGAGGGTTGTAATGACAACAAGATCTACCAGTTATACACGGGTGAGATTCCAGAGGATGGGTGGCTTTCCAACAATTAGACTAGGCTTTCTGGTACGGTTGGAGGAAATAGTGAATCTTGTCCACCTGTAAATTTTCCGTCCATAGATAGGGAATTTATGCGCTAATTAACGGTGATCGCAGAGAATTTTTTTGCGATCACCACTGAAGTATGTGCCTCAGTCCATTCTGGAATGGGAAAAACAATTCGCATCGACTTTTGGCAAACTTAAACTAAAAAAAGAGTCCAAATTTGGCTTTTAAAATTGAATTATGAACAGGAAAAAATAAATTGATTAAATTGATTAAGTGGCTGTTTGTGGAAACCAAAGTTGTTTCCATTGACCATTCAATTCAAGGACTTTAAGAATGACTAAGGCTCTACTTCCAAGAGAACTCAAACTCTTTACTTTATGTTTTTGACTACGATTTCACAATACTCAAGTTTTTCCTTCTTATTTCTAGATATCATTGATAGTAATTCTCTTATCCTTTTCTGAAAGTGATACCAATCTAAAATCCATGTAATTCCTTATTAGAGAGCCTATTGAGCCTTTTATGGATATTTGACGCTCCGTCAGTAATGCCTACTATTGGCAAAGGAGTTTGAGCATTTTAATGATTATATTTTAACTTAGATTTGATCATATTTTCTAAAGAAATCAGAGATTTTCTTTCTCATATACAACATATTTGGCATAATTTGTAAATACGGAACTCCTATATTGATTTATCCTTGGAAAAGGAAGTTCTCTGTGTCTTTCGTCGGCTTGGAGAAGTCAGCACCGTACCCTCTTATACGAGATACGCTTATTATCGTAGAGTAATATTCTTTCTCCCCCTGCCTCCTCTGCCTCCTGTGCTCCCCCTACTCTCTTAATATTATTATCTACTTTCTAAAGCGGATTTGGTATTAGGATCGGTTTCGGAAGTCGTCACTCTAGGTACTGGGTATTATAAATTCAGTTATGGTACATTTAACTATAAAGACAGGATATCAATAAAATGACAAAAATTGCTTTATTTGGAACCAGTGCTGATCCCCCAACAGCAGGACATCAATCCATTATTCGCTGGTTATCGGCTCATTATGATTGGGTAGGAATTTGGGCTTCTGATAACCCATTCAAAGAACATCAAACCTCTCTAGATCATCGCATGGCTATGTTAAAACTATTGATTGACAACATTGCAGCACCTCGTCGTAATATTTATCTTTCTAAAAGATTGAGTCATCGCAGAAGTGTGGTAAGTGTTGCTAAAGCAAAAGAAATTTGGGGAGAAGAAGCAGATTATTTTTTAGTGATTGGTTCAGATTTAATTAAACAAATTTGTCAATGGTATAATATCCAAGAATTGTTAACACAAGCCTCTATTTTAATAGTTCCTCGTCCTGGTTATTTGCTCAATGATTTTCAATTAAAGGAATTGGAAAAATTGGGGGGTAAGTATGAAATTGCTGACCTGGATGCACCAGCAGTTTCTTCAACTGCTTACCGAAAATATGGTAACCAAGATGTGTTAATTAGACCGATTCAAGATTATATTGAGCAAGAGAAATTGTACGCATGAATAAAGATAAAAGCCAGTTGATTTTAGAAGATTTTAAAGTTGGTGTTGACAATGTTATTTTTTCCATTGATTCTCAAAGAAATCGCCTTTTAGTTTTATTAATTAAGCGACAGGAGGAACCTTATCAAAAAAGCTGGAGTTTACCTGGAACTTTGGTGCGAAAAGGAGAATCCTTAGAAGAAGCAGCTTATCGTATTTTATCAGAAAAGATCCAAGTCAAAAACTTATATCTAGAACAATTATATACCTTTGGTGGACCCCATAGAGATCCCAGGGAATTACCTGATAGTTATGGTGTACGTTATCTATCGGTTAGTTATTTTGCTTTAGTCCGTTTTGAGGAAGCAAAATTAATTACTGATCATCATAATACCAGTTGGTATATTATAGGAAAAGTACCTAAATTAGCCTTTGATCATAATCTTATTGTTAATTATGGTTATCAACGATTACGAAGTAAGTTAGAATATAGTCCTATTGCTTTTGATGTTCTTCCAGAGTTATTTACATTGAATGATTTATATCAACTTTACACCAGTGTTTTTGGAGAAAATTTTACAGATTATTCTAACTTTAGAAATCGTTTACTTAAGTTAGGATTTTTAATCGATACTGAGAAGAAAGTATCTAGAGGTGCTGGAAGACCTCCTAGTTTATATCGTTTTAATTCTGAAGCTTTTGCCCCTTTAAAAGACAAGCCATTTTTCTTTATTTGATAACATTATGAAAATTGCCATTGCTCAACTTAATCCTGTCATTGGAGATGTGCGAAAGAATTCTTATAACATTTATAAAGCAGCCCAAAAAGCTGTAGACAAAGAGGCAGAATTACTCCTGACTCCTGAACTTTCATTATGTGGATATCCTCCGAAAGATTTAGTTTTAAATTCCACTTTTATCGAAGACTTATGGTTAGAATTACAAGAACTGGCTAAAAAATTACCTGATAATTTAACTGTTTTAGTAGGAATTGTCACCGAAAATTGTCAGGCAAATTTTGAAGGAGAAAAATCTCTCTTTAATAGTATTGCTTTATTGAGAAATAGAGAAATTAAAGAAGTATTTAATAAGCGTCTTTTACCCACTTATGATGTTTTTGATGAAGCCCGTTATTTTGAACCAGGCAAACAAAGTAATTTTTTTGAACTAACATCAAATAAACAAGATGCTCAACCGATTAAAATTGGCGTTACTGTTTGTGAAGATTTATGGAATGATGAAGAATTTTGGGGAAAACGTCACTATGAAGAAAACCCAATTCAAGACTTAGTTAATCATCGGGTTGATTTGGTGATTAATCTATCAGCTTCTCCCTATAGTATTGGGAAACAACAAGTCAGAGAAGCGATGTTAAAACATAGTGCAAATCGTTATAAAATTCCCATTATTTACACTAATCAAGTAGGGGGCAATGATGACCTTATTTTTGATGGCAATAGTTTTGCTGTTAATAAAAAAGGAGAGATTACTTTACGAAGTAAAGGGTTTCAAACGGGGATAGAAGTGATTGAATACAATCCTAAAATTCAGGACTTAAACTCCAGTTACGTTGCTAATATTATAGATAGTGAAGAAGAAGAAATCTGGGAAGCTTTAGTATTGGGAGTGAGAGATTATGCCAAAAAATGTGGCTTTTCTAAAGCAATTTTAGGCTTAAGTGGTGGCATTGATTCATCCTTAGTTGCTGCCATTGCTGCTAAAGCATTGGGCTCAGAAAATGTCTTAGGTATTTTAATGCCTTCCCCTTATAGCTCAAGTCATTCTATTAGTGATGCAGAAGCGTTGATTAAACACTTAAATATTCAAAGTTATACTTTACCTATTGGTGATTTAATGGGAGGCTATGATAGATTACTAGAGCCTTTATTTACTGGCACAGAGTTTGGGGTTGCAGAAGAAAATTTACAATCTAGAATTCGGGGAAACTTATTAATGGCAATTGCTAACAAATTTGGACATTTATTGTTATCAACTGGCAATAAATCAGAAATGGCTGTTGGTTATTGCACATTATATGGAGATATGAACGGGGGATTAGCAGTTATTTCAGATCTACCTAAAACCCGTGTTTTTGCCCTCTGTCATTGGTTAAATCGAGACAGAGAAGTGATTCCTCATCATGTTTTAATTAAACCCCCTAGTGCTGAATTAAAACCTGATCAAAGGGATCAAGACTCCTTACCTCCTTATGAAATTCTAGATGATATTTTACACAGATTAATTCATTGTCATCAATCTCTCAAAGAAATTGAAGCAGCCGGATTTGATCATGATACTATTTCTAAAGTTATAAAATTAGTTAGCCGTGCTGAATTTAAACGTAAACAAGCTCCTCCAGGATTAAAAGTGACCGATCGTGCATTTGGTACAGGTTGGAGGATGCCTATTGCTAAGGTTTAAAATTATGATATAAGAATCTTTTTGATCATCAATTAAAACCATGAGTTAACTTTTATTTTTTTACCAGATTAATTCTAAATCTAAGACAAAATCAGGTAATACATTTTCTCCGGATAAGGTTGAATGAGTAACATTAAAATCAATACTTATTCTCACTATTACCCAATTTTAACCAGGTTAACTCGCAGATAATACTTTACGTTATCTTAGATATCTTTGTTAGAGTCTTAATCTTCAAAAAAAACGATCCAAGGTGTATTTTTAAATTTTGCTTTTAATTCAAAATAATTAGATATTGATTGAGAAAGAGGTAAATTATTTTGTTTTTCAAGATTTGTTGATACACTTTCTTGATCTAGTTGAAGAAAATCTTGAATTTTTTTCATTTCACTTTTATAATCTCTAGACAAATCTTCATATGAAACATCTATTTTTTGATTTTTATCAAAGAATAAATCGGCTCCTTTTATCTGTTCTTGAATTTTATTAAATGTTTTCAGACATTCTTCATAATCTAGCGAGACTACTAATTCTTTTACTTCTACTTTTTTCTTTTTTTTATCTGTATCTTTTTTTGCCCATTCATTAGTTATA
>JASJEA010000195.1 GCA_030064935.1 Crocosphaera sp.
TCACGAAGTTGTCATCGAAAGTCCTAACCATGATGAAACGATTGCTACTCTCCCTATCCCTGATATTGAATTAATTATTGAAACCTATTATCAACGGTACTTAAAATTAATGGAAGATAAGCAAATAATGATGGTAATTATCTTTCGTAATCATGGTAAAGCCGCCGGAGCATCTTTGCGTCATCCTCACTCTCAAATCATTGCTACAAGTATTGTTCCAAGTCATCGTCGTATTCAAGAAGCTGAAGCACAACGCTATTTTGATCATTGGGCAAGATGTGTTTATTGTGATATTTTAGAATTTGAAATTAAGGAAAAATTAAGAATTATTACAGAGAATAATTTATTTGTTGCTTTTGTTCCTTTTGCTGCTGAATTTCCTTGCGAAATTTGGATTATGCCTAAAAATCATCAAGCTGATTTTGGGAGTATTACCCCTGAAGAGAAGACCGCTTTCGCTGCTATTTTAAAAGACAGTTTGAGTCGTTTATATCACAAATTAAATAACCCTGATTATAATTATGTAATTAATACGGCAGCCCGTTATAAAGCAGAAGAACCTCAACTACATTGGTATTGTCAAATTAGGCCTCGTTTAACCACTCCCGCAGGTTTTGAATTAGGCTCAGGTATCAGTATTAATCCCTCTATTCCTGAAGTAGATGCCGCTTTTTTACGGGATTAAATGAATTGCTCTAATTATTAATAATTGAAAAAAGGTTATCGTAATGATTGAAAATGCTAGGTATAAATAAAAAAAGAAGCATCGTGAACTGTTAATAACAATATTATGGGCAAAAATATGATACAATGCCAAGAATAGAAAAATGATTTGTCTAATTGTAAGTCAGGTAAAATTAATGTTTGATATTATCTCTATTACTGAATTTTCTCGAAATAATTGTATTAGTATTTGTGCTTTTTTAGTTCCTACAAATTTATTGACAACCTTATTAAGTTTGATTTTTATTGTTACTAAACCATCTCGTACTAAGTTATTAACTTCAGTTACCATAGCCACCCTATTTGCTATTATTTTGTCTCTTCATGTTGCTAGTTGGTGGATAGTAGGGGTAATTAAGGCTCCTACGTTTATTTTATTAGCTTTAGCAACTGTTTGTATCAGTTTAAATGTTTGGGCGATCGCCGAATCCAAACGAGAAGAACCCTGGTTATCTAAAATGCTAAAACGTACCCTTAAAGTTAGATTTTCATCTGCAACTTAGGATATTATATAGCCTTTCTATACTTTTTAATCAGTAGGGTCTTAATCTTATTAATTCCCTACTCCAATTTTGTCTCCCTCATGATTGCTAGAAATGCTATAATGTGTAGTCATCTTAGCTAAAATATTAAATTAAAAAATCTAACGACTTATATCTAAGTTCAAACAACAAAATGCCTCAAACTCGTTTTCAATTTAATCGTCAACTTCTTCTTCATTTTATAGAAACAGCGCAACCCTATTTTTTCCCGACTGTACCAGAAACTAATACAGAGGGAAGAAAAGTCAATTATATAACTAAAAATACATGGATATTTTTAGGTTTGATTGTAGTTGTTGTCTTTACTGTTGTTAGTTTAGCTTTCTTTGTAACCATTGGATTAACTTTATTAAGTAATAGTCTTTTTCCTGAATTTTTCGGTGATGTTGCTGGGGGGCTGATAAAAAGTGTCAATGGTTTTTTGCAATCACCTCTTCCTTATCTTGCTCTGCTCGTTCTGATTATTAGTGGGGCTATATTTGTTTCACAAAAATCAAAAGTGGGAGATAAGTGGAAACAATGGTTATTATTAGGATTAATATTATTTCTTTCATTAGTGGTTAATGGCTTAAATGTTATTATAAGTTACACTTTCCGTTTCATCGATACTGCATTAAATCAAAAAAATGCCGATACTTTTTGGCAATTCATGATAATTTATGGTTTAGTGTTGGTAGTCGCTCTTCCTATTATTGTTACTTATCGTTATACGAGAGTAAAACTGGGCTTGATGTGGCGAAAATGGTTGACAGAACACTTCTTAAATAAATATTTTAATCATCGTGCTTATTATGAATTAGATTCTAATGGGATTAACACAGAAGTGGATAACCCTGATCAACGGATCACGCAGGATATTACCTCTTTTACCAGGGTTACTCTCCATTTTTTGCTGGATATTCTGGACTCAATTTTAACCCTATTATCCTTTTCAGCTATCTTATATAGTCTATCTAAACCAGTAACTGGAGGACTGATCTTTTATGCCATTTTTGGTACCACAATTGCTTTAATTGTAGGGAGTCGTTTAGTCAGTATTAACTATAATCAATTAAGATTAGAAGCTAACTTCCGTTATGGAATGGTAAGGGTAAGGGATAATGCAGAATCCATTGCCTTTTATCGAGGAGAAGCATTAGAAAAACAACAGGTTAGTGATAGATTACTTGAGGCTATTAGAAACTTTGATTTATTAATTATTTGGGAATCAATTATTAATTTATTTCAATTAGGATACAAATATTTCCCTCGTTTAATTCCTTACATTATTATCGCCCCATTATACTTACGAGGAGAATTAGACTTTGGGGCAATAGGTCAAACAAGTTTCGCATTTTTCCAAGTTTTAAGCGCACTTTCTCTCATTACCAATCAGATTCAAGGAATTACAGAATTTGCGGCTAGTATCAACCGTTTAGGGGAATTTTATGAATCATTAAATCCCTTATCCTTTAAAAAAGAGAAGACACAAACCAGCTTTATTCATACTCAACAGGCTTCAGATGTTGCTTTAGAAAATGTGACCTTACAGCCCCCCAATTCTGATAGAATATTAGTCGAAGATGTTTCCTTAAATGTCAGTAATCATAACAATTTATTGATTATGGGAGCGAGTGGAACAGGGAAAAGTTCTTTATTGAGAGCGATCGCAGGATTATGGAATTCAGGAGATGGAATAATTAAACGTCCTGAATCTGAATATATCTTATTTCTGCCGCAAAAACCCTACATGATTTTAGGAACATTAAGAGAACAATTGTTGTATCCTAATACAGATAAGAACATAACAGATGAACAATTAAAAAAGGTTCTAGAAACGGTTAACTTACCTAATTTAGCCACAAGGTTTGATTTTGAAGCAGAAGAAAATTGGGAAAATGTCTTATCATTAGGGGAACAACAAAGGGTGGCTTTTGCTCGTATTTTAATTACTAAACCCCGTTATGCTATTCTAGACGAAGCAACCAGTGCTTTAGATGTAAAAAATGAAGAGAGACTCTATCAAGAATTATCTCACATGGGAACCACTTATATTAGTGTAGGACATCGTCCAACTTTAAGCCAATACCATCAACAATTATTAGAAATATTCGATGGTGGAAACTGGGAAATTAAAGTAATTGAGAATGGAGAATTGAGAATGGAGAATTGAGAATTAACTGTGAGAGAAATGTATAGCCTTTCTCACACTTATTAGGTGGAAGTAACTATCTAACTCCTAACTCCTAAAATAAGAAAACTTTGTAGCTTAGAAATATGAGAACTACTATATGTATTTAGAAGCCATTGCCATTAAACCTAAAAATAACGCTCCCAAATATCTTTTAGTCATGTTACATGGTTGGGGAGCAAATGCCGAAGACTTAGCTCCCTTAGCCTCAATTTTAAACCTTCCTGACTATCAATTATTATTTCCTAATGCCCCTCTTTCCCATCCACAAGTACCTGGGGGACTTGCTTGGTATGGGTTAGAAACAGGAAAATATGAAGGAATAGAAGAAAGTTGTCAACTGTTACAAAATTGGTTACTTTCTCTCGAAGAAAATACAGGTATTCCCTTATCTAATACCATTTTAAGTGGTTTTTCTCAAGGAGGGGCAATGTCTCTTAATGTGGGAATTAATTTACCCTTAGCGGGTATTTGTAGTTTAAGTGGTTACTTACAGTTTCAACCGCAAAAATTAGCGTCTCCTATGCCTCCTATTTTGATTATTCATGGCCAAAAAGATATGGTGGTTCCTGTGGAAATGGCCCAAAAAGCTAGGGATGAATTAAAAGCGATTGATGCTACAGTTGAGTATCATGAGTTTAATATGGGTCATGAACTTCCTAATAATGTTTTGCCCGTTTTAGAGAAATTTATCAAAGCTAATACCCGATAAAAAATCAGGAAATTTCTAGACAAATTACTACAATTTAACATCAACAAAACGAAATTGTTTAATGAAAACCTTTTGTTAAGTCTCCATAGATTCGCCTAAATAACCAATCCTTCACCCTTCTCGGTTACGACTTAATTGACAGATAATTGTGTAATGATAGTTAGAGAAATCAGGTGATTTTTGCATATTATCACCTAAAGAATTCTACATTATGATCTGATTTCATGGCACAATGGGAAGGATTGACCAAGTAAGCGATCGCATAGCAAAATTAGACTGAGAACAAACCGAATAACATAGATGACTGCAACCTTACAAGCACCCCCAAAAACCCATCGCGTTGTGTTTCCCTTTACAGCTATTGTTGGCCAAGAAGAGATGAAACTCGCCCTGCTCCTTAATGTCATTGATCCAAAAATTGGCGGTGTGATGATAATGGGCGATCGCGGTACAGGAAAATCAACAACAATCCGCGCTTTAGCTGACTTACTTCCTGAAATTGAAGTTGTGGCTAATGATCCTTTCAATTCTCATCCATCTGATCCCGATTTAATGAGCGATAACGTGCGTCAGATGCTTGAAGAACAGGGATCTTTGCCCATTTCCCACAAAAAAGTCATTATGGTTGACTTACCCCTTGGAGCTACAGAAGATAGAGTTTGTGGCACCATTGATATTGAAAAAGCCTTGTCAGAAGGGGTTAAAGCCTTTGAACCTGGTTTATTAGCCAAAGCTAACCGAGGCATCCTTTATGTAGATGAGGTTAACCTACTAGATGATCACCTCGTAGACGTATTATTAGACTCAGCCGCCAGTGGTTGGAATACCGTAGAAAGGGAAGGGATTTCCATTCGTCACCCAGCTAGATTTGTCTTAGTTGGTTCAGGAAACCCAGAAGAAGGGGAGTTACGGCCACAACTTCTCGATCGCTTTGGAATGCACGCTGAAATTCATACGGTTAAAGAGCCAAACCTACGGGTACAAATCGTAGAACAAAGATCGGCATTTGACCAAGATCCACAAAAATTCTCTGAAACTTATCAGTCTCAACAAGATGAGTTACAAAATAGTTTAGTCAAAGCACAAAATTTACTGCCGTCGGTGAAGATTGATTATGACTTACGGGTAAAAATTTCTGAAGTTTGCTCAGAATTGGATGTTGACGGGCTGCGAGGGGATATTGTGACTAACCGCGCCTCTAAAGCCTTAGCAGCCTTTGAAGGGCGTACAGAGGTTACTGTAGATGATATTCGTCGCACAATGGTCTTATGTTTACGCCATCGACTAAGAAAAGATCCTTTAGAAACCATTGACTCAGGTTACAAGGTTGAAAAAGCTTTTAATCGCGTCTTTGGCTTAGAAACGAGCGATAATTAAGAATGAAGAATGTAGAATTGATTTTTAGCAACTCTAAAATTCTTCATTCTACATTCTAAATTTACACCATCGCTGGTTGTAATAACTGGATATTGGAGAAGCCAAATTCTTTGCGTACAGGTTCAGCATTGCCTTCTCCTGTGATTACGCGACTGGTTAAAATGTAGTAGTCAGCGACTTTCTCATAATTATCCTCAAAATAGCTTTTTCCACCTTTTTGTTCTCCGGTTTTGGGATCATGATAAATAGAGTCATAACGGTGTGAAAGATAACCTTCCTCTGTCTTATGACTACTAAAGGTATCAATAGTCACCACAACCCCATGAATATGACGGTGAACATGACAGACTTCATTATCACGCAGTTTATAGCGATCGCCTTCTGATTTCCCTCCCATGAGAATCTCGACCGCACCGGTGTCGTCTGTGTTACCATAACTGAACGTATTTTGACCGTGAACGTCCTCAAAAGAGCGACGAACCCGATGAATAGATGTTTCCCAGAGTTGAGATTTAACTTGGGCTAAGGCTTGCTCATCCTCTATGTTAAACACTTCTGTGGACATATCTTCGTTGACTCGCACTTGACCTGTAAAGGTGCGATCGCCGTCTTTAAAGGTTACATCGGCAGTATAACCTGGAAAAGCCTGATCCCAGGTGTAACGGTTTTCGTAAGCAGAGCGAAAGAAATCTCTCGCGTCAAGGGTGTTGGCACTCATGAATTTATTATTACCTTCGTTTTTAATTACAGAGGTTAATATTCTCTACTTTAACAGGATGCTGTCATCAAGGTGATTTATAATACAAATGTTTTATAGTTGCTCAAAATTGTTCTCAGTCATAATAGAAGATCCGTGTGTCAGTTACTCAAATCATGTCATCCTATGAACCCCTCCATCATAAATATCGTCCTCAAACCTTTGCTGACTTAGTTGGACAAGAGGCCATTGCCACTACCCTAACTAATGCGATTGCCACTCAACGCATTGCCCCCGCTTATTTATTTACCGGACCAAGGGGAACGGGAAAGACTTCGAGTGCTAGAATTTTAGCAAAATCCCTAAATTGTTTGGCCGTGGATGTGCCTACAGCTTCTCCTTGCGGTGAATGTGAAGTGTGTCGGGCCATTGCCAGGGGCTCTGCTTTGGATGTGATTGAGATTGATGCAGCCAGCAATACAGGGGTGGATAATATTCGAGAAATTATTGAGCGATCGCAGTTCGCACCGGTGCAATGTCGTTATAAAGTGTATGTCATTGATGAATGTCATATGTTGAGTGTAGCCGCCTTTAATGCCTTATTAAAGACTTTAGAAGAACCACCGGAACGGGTTATTTTCGTGTTAGCTACTACCGATCCCCAAAGAGTTTTACCCACTATTATATCTCGTTGTCAACGGTTTGATTATCGTCGTATTCCTTTGGAGGGAATGGTTAATCATTTAAGAAAAATTGCCCAACAAGAAAGCATTGAAATTGAAGCAGAAGCCTTAACTTTAGTAGCACAAATTTCTAATGGTGGGTTAAGAGATGCGGAAAGTTTATTGGATCAATTAAGTTTATTATCAGGTTCCATTACTCCCGACAAAGTTTGGGACTTAGTAGGGGCTGTTCCAGAGAGAGATTTATTATCTTTATTACAAGCAATTAACTCTAATAATCCAGAGTTTGTGATTGAATCTTGTCGTAAATTGATGGATAGAGGGAGAGAACCCTTAGTAGTTTTACAAAATTTAGCAGGGTTTTATCTCAATTTATTAATTGCTAAAACAGCCTCAACTCGTTCTGATTTAGTAGCAGTAACATCCACCACTTGGCATGATTTATGTGAAGAAGCAAAACAATGGAAAATTGAAACCATTTTAAGGGGTCAACAAAAACTTAAAGAAAGTGAATTTCAGTTAAAAAACACGACACAACCTCGTTTATGGTTAGAAGTTACTTTATTAGGCTTACTCCCTGATGCTTGCCAACAAGAAATGGTTATTGAGTCACCTCCTGAGCTTAGAAAAAGTAAGACTAATACTGAATCAAAAGTAACAGTTTCACCTCAGCAAAAATTAGCTCCAAAATCTCACAATAATTCATCTCAATCTCAATCTAAACCTCCGATTAATTATCAAAATGAGCCAGTTTTAAATACCTCCATTGAAGCGACTCAAAATGACAATATTGATGACGAAAAATTATGGCAATTAGTTTTAACAAATCTCCCTCCTTTTTTGTCAGGATTGATTAAAGAACATGGTTTTTTAATTGATTACACAAAAAATGTTGCTAAAGTTAGCCTAAAAACGGGACCTTTACTTAATTTAGCTAAAGGTAAAATGGTAGAAATTGAATCAGCTTTTGAGAAATCTCTTGGTCATAAAGTTAAAGTTCATCTTCAAGTTGGATCAGCTTTAAAACCTAAGAAAAGTTCTTCTCAGTCATCTACTCTAGAAAACTCTCAAATTTATCCTACTAAACCCCCAAATATTAAAAATAATACTCATATTAATAACAATGTTCAAACTAATAATGTAGAAAAAAAAGATGATGATCATAATTATCAAGAGACAGATAAATTAGAAGAGAACCATGAATTAAGAGAAACTGAACACATACAAAGTAATACAAATTTAACAGAAGTTTCTCAAGACAAAATAAAACAAGCAATTCAACAATTTGCTACTTTTTTTAAGGGAGAAATTGTCAGCAATGATCTTGAGCTTAATATCCCCAAAAATGAGGCAAGTGAAGAGAATAATCAAGTATTTGAGCAAAAAACTGAAACTGAAAATATTAGCAATATAGAATATAAAAATAGTGCTCATGATGAGGTAGTCATTGAGAGCGACAAAAAAGATATAAATGAGTCTGTTGAAACTTACAAATCTACTAAAATTGCTAATAGGCCACAAATTCTAGATAATGATGAAAATTTGGAATTCTAATGATTAAACTATAAAGTTAAAATAGATTGAATACGATGTCTAACCCAAGTTAAAATATTACTCTCTTCTTCATCTGGTTGTAATAATCCTTTTTCCCTTAATTCGTCCCGACGTTGATGTAATTCCTCTTTATTTTTACTCAATTCTTCTACAATACACTCACATAATTCAGGATAATTTTTCAGTAGTTGATCAAATTGTTTATTATTAATAGAAAATAAGATAGTATCCTGTTGTGCTTTAACACTAGCAGTACGAGGAATACCTAACATTAAAGCTAATTCTCCGAAAAAATCCCCACTTTGTAAAATAGCTAACGTTTTATTTAAGGTTTCCGTAAAAATCTCAACCGATCCCGATAAAATGATATAAAAAGCATCTCCAGGATCATTCTCTTTGAATAAAATTTCACCATCTTTTAATTGTTTTAAAGCACCAATTTCAATCAGTTTCCTAATATGTAAATCATCTAAGGTTTTAAAATATTCTACTTTTTTCAATAAGTCTCTAATGGATAATAAACTTGATGAATTTGAGTTATTGGGCGATATATAATGATTGTTGATTGCTTGCTGAGTTGCTGATTTAATCAAGGTTTCTTTCATCTCAGGGTGTGAAAAAGTTTGATTAATCATATCATAATTCTTAAACCATAATTCTCGTTGAGCTAAGGGTATTTTAATCTCTCTTTTTCGTAAATTATATTCAACAGCAAAGTATAAAGAACTCATAATTTCAAAACGAATTCCCATGTTATCACTATTGATCCAAAACCATAATTCAAATTTTAAACAGCTATCAGCAAATCCTTTAAAAATGACTTTAGGAGGAGGTGTTTGTAACACATAACTTTCAGAATAAGCAGATATTAATAAAGTTTCCGTAACTAATACTAAATCAGTCTGATAGTCAACCCGAATAAATAGAGATAAACGCACATTATCAGTTTTATAATGGTAATTAGTTAGTTCATTTTCCATTAATTTACGATTAGGAACAATAACAGAAGAGCCGTCCTCTAAATAAATTGTAGCGGAACGGGTTGATATTTCAGATACGTAGCCTTCTATATCATTGAACTTGATAAAATTACCAATTTTTACTTTTCTTTCCAATAATAAACTAAGACCACTGACTAAATTTTTTGTCATTCCTTGTAGTCCTAAACCAATACCAATACCAAGACCACCTCCTAAAAAAGCTAATGCTGAAACATTAAATCCCGTAGTTTGTAAAATAATAATAAAACAAAAAGTGCCTATACCATAACTAATTAAACTAGCAAAAACATAACGAATTCCATGTTCACTAATTAGTCTTTTAAGAATTTTTCGCCTTAAAATTTTGTTGAAGTAATTCGCTAAAATAGCAATAATAATTAAATAAAAAATAACTTGAAATAGATAAGTTAATGTAACCTCATTTTTACCAATAGAAAAGGTAATGCTATCTAAAATATGAATAAAATTACTAAAAATTTCCTGTAAGTTAAACATTCATCAATATCCTGTATATAAGTACGGAGACAAAAATAAAAGTTACGATAGAGATAGAGCTTCGAGGCAGAAGTAGAATTACAACCGCATTGACAACTGTGAACAAAGTTGCCTTGATGTAATTTATGTCCGACGACTTATCTAGATGAATATAATTTTATGCTTACTAAGATTTGTGTTTTAAGCCTGACGAAAAATAACTCTATTCTGCACAATAATACCAAATCCGATTGCCATACCCCCTTTTAAAATTGATAGCCTAAAACTTGAAAACCCTCCTGCCTCCTGCCTCTTCCAGAAGATAAGATAGGTTTGAGAACCGGATTTGGTATAAGATGATATCGAGTTAATGCTATCGCTGTTAAATAGTAAGATCGTATTTCTTTAACAAAAATTTTTTGTTTCCTTGAAAAGAATTATTTTTTTTATATAAACATTATAGATTTTTATTGGTAAATCTATAATCTACCTTCAACAATCCCAAGCTCACGTTGTAATAAGTTAGATTCACTATGTTATCTTGTCCTTAAATGTACTAGGAAGTGCCCTATTCATCTGAATATTGATCGGCACTCGGTGAGCCTTTTGGGGGGAAATCTAGAGTATTGCGGAGTTGCTCATGTTTTTCAGGAGGAAATTCAGGAAAAGGAAGCATATTTTTTGAACGCCACACCTGCACCTGAGCTTCAGCAGTACGAATTCGCTCTTGATCGAGTCCGCTATCTTGGGAAAGATAAGTCGTCTGGGAGGGAAAGGCGAAGTCTGTACCGGCTGCTTCGACGATGCCCATAACTCGCAACAGCAGATCCTCCTGAATTCCCAGAAATTCAAGCAATTTACCCGTCTCCACATAGACAAAAATTTCTATATCTAGGGAATAATCCCCAAATTTCACGAACCTAACTCGTGCGTTCTCTTCAAGAAGTTTGGGATGAGCGATGATCATTTCCCTCAATTGAACCAGCACAAACCTTGACATCTCCTTTGGTTGAAACACAAAGGATTCTAAGCGGATGTTGTGAAGGTGGTTAAAAACACACCTTCACAAC
>JASJEA010000196.1 GCA_030064935.1 Crocosphaera sp.
ACTAGGGAAATATTTAGCCGTGTCACCTCACCAAATCTCTACGCCCTAACCAACTGTTACCTTGAGTACCGTGAACCTATTGCTAGGGATTCCTCAAGCCTCGATTTCAGCGATAGCTAATCGAGGTAGTTGACTGGGACTTTAGAGGTAGAGCCTTCTTCTACTGGCGGTTGCCAATCCTCATCCACAAAAACATCCACATCAAAATGGGTCTCTAACCAAACCCTAGCACCCCCTTTATCTTCCCTAACTTCATGGGAGTAAAACATTCTCGATGGTCCATGAATATCAATAGCATGACCCTGCATGACTCGTTGACGACCTCGTTGAACACTAATCACAGTCTTATTGGTTTGATGATCGGCATTGCCATCAATATTCTGTCGTACCACTTTGATAACGGCTAAATCTTGATAACGACGCTTTTTGACCCGTTTATGCCAACTGGCTTTAGGTCCTCGTTTCCCTTCACTAATAACCGGTTTGCCATCACACAAAGGGATCACCCATTGATTCCCTAGCTTAAATGCTCCTTCGATACGATTTTGAGTCAGTAAATGATGAACTCTTCGTCGAGACACCCCTAATATTGTAGCCGTTTCTTTTGTAGTGGCAAACATAAGTATAAATAACTATTCACAATCTATAACTTTTATTTTAACATAATTCATGCTATAGGAATCTACAGAGTAGCTCAGACAGTAAGTGCGATTGCATGACGAGATATGCGATCCCACTATTAATATCTAAAATAATTTTTTATCTTGAAATGTATTTTTGTAAATAACTGTGTATAATTTCTTTTGTAAAATCAGAAATAGATTGACCTAATTGATTGGATAATGTTTTGATTTTGGCTAAATCTTCATCTGATAGAGTAACTTTAATTTCATTTTGAGATAATTGAGAAGCTGCGTAAGTTTGATATCGTTTTATTTGTTCAGATACATTATCAATACTTTTCCATTCTTCATTTTCAATACTATTGAGTAATTTTTATTCTTCGGGATTTAATAAACTCATTTGTTTAATCTCCTAAATATCTCTTCTTCATTTGGTTTGAGTTTCGATACCAACCTACAAGATAGGCGATAGCACTACTTTTTGAATTCTTCTAAGCTATGATTCTGAAGCCATTTACCTAGCTTATATATTCTATCAAGAGAACCAGTAGATTTTGCAGGTTTAGAAGAATTATAACTAGAAAAGCGGTTATTTTTTGAATTTTCTTCATAGAAATACTTAATAAGATCCTCAAACATTTTTAAAGGTAATAGTACAGCTTCAGTGATTAATCCATCTTCAAACTCAAGTTCTTCCAATTTAAAGCGATAACCTACCCACCAAATGGTAGGTAATTCATTATTAACCCATTGTTGCAAATTATTGATTATCCCATTATGAATGGGGTCTGGATTCTTGTTATTAAAAACAATATACCAAAATAAATTATGCCGAACATAATATTTTTCCTTTTCATCTTTACAGATTTCTACTTCAACATCTTCTATATTTACTAACCAGCGTGTCATTTTTTTCGGTAAAGATGGTTTGATTAATTCTTCGGACTGGTTTTTTGAGTCTTTTTGGTTGTTCATGGTGTTTTCTAATAAAGGTAATTTTTCTTTTAATTTGTCTTCTAAAGGTAAGTTAGATAGAGTAAGAATTTTCAGGTTTGTTATCATCAAGACATCAATCCCTAAAATATTCCCCTTATGAAGATAATGATTTCGTTTATTACTGTGAATCTCTAAATAATTGATGACTTCTAACCCACTATAAAACTCAAACTGATATCCAGACATAGTATAAATAGGGGTGTCTATCCAAACAATTGTACGCTTAGAATGTCGATACAGTCCAGACCAAGCATTTCTTACTAAACCCCCATGTTTCTTGGTTGCTGAGTTTTGTAATATGTTATAGTCATTAGGGTTAATTAGACACAAAACATGAATAACATTATTGTTATCTCGATACTGACCTAGAATTAGGGATCTGACGGTTGGATAGAGACTATTAGGTTTATTAAGTACCTTAAGAATACGTTTAATTTCTTCTTCGGGAGAGGGAACTCTAGGAAGATATTGTTTGACTTGAGTGTTATTGAGTTCTGGGTTAAAGGTATTGATATAGTAGCGTTCTTTTTCGTCTAGTTTTTCAAGGGGAAATGGATGATAATAGATAGTGTAATTGAATTTTTTATGCGATTGATTTAGTTGAGGATATCGATGATGATTCTTACCTTGCCATCTTGAGTATATATTCTTCGCTTGTCCGACATACCAGACACGATCATCTTTATCTGCGACTACATAAATACCTGAGTATGAGGGAAGATGTTTTTTGGACTTTAGAGATATATGTTGCCAATTTTTCCATTCCATAAAACTGAATAAACTTATCTAAATTGTATAAAAAAAACTGATTTATTGATTTTATAAGAATCAAAAACTTTCAATTAATTGTATATAAAAAATCCCCAACTTCTAAAGTTGGGGTAATGCACAATTCTGTGTAACAAGGTTTACAGTAAATAAACCAAGATAAAAAGAATGATCCAAATGACATCAACAAAGTGCCAATATAGTTCTGCTGCTTCCACACCAAAAAAGGACTCACTGGTGTAATGTCCTGGTTTACGAGAACGCCATAAAACGGCGAGGGTTAATAATAGTCCAAAAGTAACATGAAGACCATGAAACCCAGTTAAAGCGTAGAAAGAACTAGCAAACAAATTGGTGGTTAATCCCATCTCTAGATGGAAATATTCATACATCTGACCGATGAGGAAGATAACCCCCATAAGCGCAGTAATACCAAACCAAACTTGTAGCCCTGAAACATCATTTTTCTTGATCGCAGCCTGTCCCTTGTGCATGACAAAACTACTAGAAACCAGGATGATAGTATTGATTCCAGGTAATAACAATTCCAGTTCTGGAGTACCTTCAGGGGGCCAAACTGGGAGAACAGTGCGATAGATTAAAAAAGCGGCAAATAAGCCCATAAAAATAGCACTTTCTGCTACTAAAAATAGGGCAATACCAAACAGTCGATAATCGGGATGACCGCCATGACCACCATGATGGCCACCCTGTTCAGGAATCGCTCCTTGAGGTTGTTGAATCGCTGATCCTTGCATAAGAAATTGAAACGTTGAAGTGATTGAATGACGATTGAAAAAAATAGTAGGGGCTTAATGATATTAAGCCCAGAGGACAAGAAAAACTACTTAGAATTAGCTCCTACTTCGGCTAACATATCTTCGACGCTTTCCTCAGCGTCAAGCCCTTCTGAGTCGGTTCCATAATCATAAGGACCTGCCCATAAGATGGGTTCTTCATCGAAGTTTTCAATGGCAGGGGGAGAAGAGGTTTGCCATTCTAATGTAAAGGCACGCCAAGGGTTACGACCGGCTTTTTCTCCTTTGATTAAACTAAGGAAGATATTAATCACAAAAGGAACCGTTGACACAGCCAAAAGATAAGCACCCAAGGTACATAGTTGGTTTAAGGGTTCAAACTCGATGTCATATAGAGCAATACGACGGTTCATACCTAATAACCCTAGTTCGTGCATGGGTAAAAAGGTGATATTCAAACCAAGAAACAGAAGAATAAAATGGGCTTTTCCTAGAGGCTCGTTGATCATTCTCCCAGTCATTTTCGGGAACCAATGATAGAACCCGGCAAATAGTCCCATTGCGGCCCCACCAAAGAGAACATAATGAAAATGTCCTACAACAAAGTAGGTGTCATGAACATGAATATCAAAGGGAACGGAAGATAACATGACTCCGGTTAAGCCACCTACTAAGAAAGTAGCAATGAAGCCTACACCAAAACACATCGCAGTGTTGAGGTTGATTTTTCCGCCCCAAATGGTAGCACACCAGCTAAAGATTTTAATTCCTGTAGGAACGGCGATGAGCATAGTAGCCGCCATGAAGAAGATTCTTAACCAGCCAGGGGTTCCACTGGTGAACATATGGTGCGCCCAAACGATTAAACCGAGGAAACTGATGGCTAAACTGGAATAGGCGATCGCACGATAACCAAAAATGGGTTTACGAGCGTGAACAGGTAAGACATCAGAAATCAAGCCAAAGAAAGGCAAAATCATGATGTAAACCGCAGGGTGGGAGTAGAACCAGAACATATGCTGGTAAACTACCGGATCACCGCCTCCTGTGGGGTTAAAGAAACTGGTGCCAGCGATTAAATCGAAGGATAAGAGAACTAAAGCAGCAGCGAGAACAGGGGTAGAAAGAAGAATTAAAGCAGAGGTTGCCAGCATAGACCAACAAAATAGGGGCATACTGTGCAAGTCCATATCTTTAATGCGCATTTTAAAGATGGTGGTGACAAAATTAATCGCCCCCAAAATGGAGGAAGTCCCCACCAAGAGGACGCTTAAAATCCAAATTTCTTGTCCCCAAACCCCACTAATTAAACTCAGGGGAGGATAAGAAGTCCAACCTGCTTGTGCTGCTCCACCATCGACTAAGAAACTGAGGAGGAGGAGAACACCCCCAGGAGGGGTTAACCAAAAAGCCACTGCGTTGAGGGTGGGAAAAGCCATATCATCGGCCCCAATCATTAAGGGGATCAGATAATTGGCAAAAGCTGCCCCAGCCGGAACGATCCATAAAAAGATCATAATCGTTCCGTGGATTGTCATGACCTGGTTGTACATGACTGGGGTAATAAAATCGGGATCGGCGGTGGCTAATTCTGTGCGAATAACTTCAGCAAAAGCCCCACCGATGAAATAAAAAACGAAGGACGTAACTAAATATTGAATACCGATCACTTTATGATCAGTACAAAAGGTGAAATAGTCTGTCCATTTCCTTTGTTGATGTTCCATGTGGGTTGATTCGACGGTGATTGTCATCGGAAAAATTGGCCTTCAAACCCCGTCCTAGAAGGACGGCTTTACAGATGTTTACAGTTGACGACTTAAAGAAGACTCGCCATATAAAGGCGCAAGAGTGTCAAAGAGATTTAATCAAGAATTACGATCATTAGAATTCAGAAGTCAGAATCTTCTCTGTTGAGACTTCTGGCTACTTAAAAAGAGTGCTCAGAATGGTCAACTAATTCAGCTACCATGTCGTGATTGATGCCCATTTCTTCGGCATAGGGGCTTAAATATTCCTTATCAGTCATATTTTTAGGGTTAGTCGCTACAGTTTCCCCTAAGCTTGCTTCTTGTACTGGTTTATTAGCGTCTTCCCATTGAGCGTAAGCCTCTTTACTATCCACATGAAGGACTGATTTCATGCCTCCATGATAAGCACCACAGAGCTCGGCGCAGATGATGGGATAATCCCCTTCAAGGTTCGCTGTAAAGGCTAATACTGCTTCTCGACCGGGAATAGCATCTTGTTTTAGACGTAGTTGAGGAACCCAAAAGGCGTGGAGAACATCCCCTGCATTAATGTTGAGTCGTACCGGGCGATCGATGGGAACATGAAGTTCACCAGAGATAATACCAGTTTCAGGATAGGTAAAAATCCAGGCGTATTGAATGGCTTTCACCTCCACGACAACTGCAGGGGTGTCTCCCGTGTTAGAATTACCAATCCCCAAGGCCATTTGATGATGCTCACTTCCCATGGCAATTTGTTGGGGAGGGGTATCTTTAGAGGTCATCGGATCGAGTCCCCCCATATTGTTATAAGCCTCAAAGCTGTAGAGAGCTAAGATAAAGACGATAATGGTGGGAATAGCGGTCCAAAGGATTTCTAGAGGCACATTTCCTTCGATGGGAGGACCGTCGCTGGTATCTCCTTTGCGGCGACGAAATTTGATGACACTATAAACTAAGACCCCTTCTACCAAGAGAAACAGCCCAGTGGCAATGGTCATCATGAAGTTGAATATATTGTCTACCTGTTTGGCATCTTCAGATGCAGCCACGGGTAAAAGGCCATGATTTTGACCATACCAGAGACTGATTAATGTAATGATGACACCAATGATTAGGGTGATAATGTTACTTGGAATCTTCACAGTTATTGATGGGTTAGCGGATTACCTATCTAATAACGGTAAGACAAACTTTTACAAATGATTGGCTTTTTTATGACAGATTTAAGGATCTTTGTTATTTCTTTAGGATTGAATAAAAATTGAGAATATAATCAGGGAATTAATCCCCAAAAGTTTATTTTTTTTTAATAAATATTTTTAGTTTTTTTAATATTCAAGGCAAAACAAAATGATAACGTTAGGATAAACGATGCGACCAGAAGTAACCCATAAACATGACAAAGACAGAAACCCAACAAAATCTTATTACCAATATAACAGGGGAACCCTATCAACCCACAAGACTTTATTATCATCTGTCGAATAAAAAGACAGTTTTAGGGGTGTTTGAGAAGTTGAAATGTATGGAATATTATCAAAAGAGCGATCGCTGGTATTGGTTTTATAATGAAGAGTCCAAAAAAATTCGTTTTCAGCAATCTTACAATAAAATTCCCAAGGAAAATAGGCCCATTCCTTTAGGTTATTTTCAGTTCGTAGAAGATAATTTAATGATTCTCGAAACTCGCTCCTTTCAAAGAATATTAGAAGCGGTAAAATTTTTCAATACAAGACTAAATTGGAGAGCAGCAGAACCGGTAAGATTGGGAATTGTGAATAAGTTGTTTGGCTGTTCTCCTGATGAAACACCACAGCCTCCTAACTCCTTTGCAGAATTTTTTGATCGAGATGATCTTGTTATTCATACTCCCGAACAATTAGAAGCAGAAATTAATAATATTATTGGTCAATATGAAACAGAAGAACAAAAAAATCAAGCAGTCAATGCTTATATGGAAGAAAAATCCAAACATCCCTTACCCGAAATTGAAGAAATAGCCGTGAGTATTCATGATGAAGGATTATCAATTTTAGAAATGGCCTTGCGAATGAAACATATTGAAGCTTGGCAACATTGGCAAGGGAATATGGATTTTACCCAATATGATTTAATTCAAAATATGATGGAAAATATGCCAAATCCAGTTCATTAACCACACTCAGAAGTTCCATAGTAAAGTTCCTGCGCTATGGCACAGAAGTTGTTTGTAATTCCTAGGCTTGGAGAAACCCGCACCGTAGTCTCTTAGATTCGGTGTTGGGAGTGAGGAGTTTGGGGTTATTCTTTTTTAAACGAGACAATTAGGGTTTGAGACTGCTGATTGTAGTAATTTGTCTCCGAATTGCCCTATATCGAACTCAGGTTGTAAGGCATGGAACAGATTACGCTATAACAGTAGAACGTACTTGTCAATGAAGGCTCATTTTAATAGACTATGTTTTCTCTTCCTCTGGCCATTAAGAAACCAATCTTAGGAACCGTGGGCTGCACTTTAGCCGTCGTGATAACCAGCATTACCTTAAAAACCCCCCCAAAAAATGCCTACGCTCAAAACTCACCCCCCAATAGCCCTCTCACCGTTCGTTCTGACATTCAAGAAGCCAATTCAGAAACGGGAGTTGTAACCGCTAGAGGCAACGTACAATTTTTCTATCCAGCGCGACAAATTCAAGGGACATCCGCCCAGGCGCAATATTTTAGCCGAGAACGGCGTTTAGTGCTGACAGGAGACGTTTATGTGCTACAAGAAGGCAACAGTATGCGGGCCGAAACTATGACCTATTTAATTGATGAAGGGCGTTTTATTGCTACTCCAGAATCAGCACAACAGGTAGAATCAATCTATCTGGTTACTGAAAATCAAGGGAATCCCCCTGCACCCACCCCGGTTTCTCCTGCGCCTCCCTTGGATAACACCTTACCCACCCCTGACTTTTAATCCCTTCTTATGACACTGATTTTAGAGAATATTCATAAAACCTACGGTAAACGCGACGTAGTCAACCGTGTCAATATTAAAGTTGCTCCAGGAGAAATTGTGGGGCTTCTGGGGCCCAATGGTGCTGGAAAAACCACCACCTTTTATATTGCCACTGGTTTAATCAAACCCAATAAAGGTAAGGTTTGGTTAAATCAACAAGAAGTCACTCGTTTACCCTTAAATAGACGGGCAAAGTTGGGAATCGGTTACATGACTCAACAGGCCAGTATTTTTCGTCACTTGAGTGTAGCGGAAAACATTCAAGTTGCCCTTGAACAAACCAAAGTCCCCTTTAGACAACGCCCCCAACGTCTTCATAGTCTTCTTAGAGAGTTCCGCCTCGAAAAAATTGCCCACACTAAAGGCTCTCAGGTGTCAGGGGGAGAAAGACGAAGGACTGAATTAGCCCGTTCCCTGGCTGTGGGTAAAGATGGGCCAGATTTTTTACTATTAGATGAACCCTTTGCCGGAGTTGATCCCATTGCTGTTTCAGAAATTCAAACCATGATCGCCCAATTACGGGATCGCCAAATGGGTATTTTGATCACTGATCACAATGTACGAGAAACCCTAGCCATTACTAACCGAGCTTATGTGATGCGAGACGGTCAAATTTTGGCGGCCGGAAGTGCTGAAGAACTGTACAACAATTCCCTAGTGCGACAGTATTATTTAGGAGAAAATTTTTAACCCATCAAGCTGCATTCGGAGATTGGAGCTATGGTTTTTGTAATCATATAATTCGGGGTTCCAGACTGCTTATGTCCAACTCAGGTGCCGAAGACAATCCACTAACCTTTCTCCCATCACTGGGGTATCTACCTTAAACTACCTCCTTATTTAGAATAAAATTTTTAACCCACCCGATCACACACAGATTATGGATATTGGTCAAGCAAACCCACTTACAATCAAACTTAAACCTCAGATCCCTGGTTTATCAATCATGGATCGTTATGTATTTATTGAACTTCTGTTGCCCTTCCTGTTTGGCATGGGCATATTTACTTCTTTAGGACTATCTATTGGTACCCTATTTGATCTGGTTCGTCGGGTAACAGAATCAGGACTAATGCTATCAGTTGCGGTCAAGATTTTATTCCTAAAAATGCCAGGGTTTGTTAGTTTGGCTTTTCCCATGGCCATGTTACTAGCAGCTTTGATGGCTTATAGTCGTCTATCCAGCGATAGTGAAATTATTGCTTTACGCAGTTTAGGGGTTAGTGTCTATCGCCTGATAATCCCTGTGATTCTGTTTGGTTTTGTGGTGACAGGTTGTGCCTTTGTGGTCAATGATTGGATCGCACCGGCTGCTACCCATGAAGCGGCGGTTACTTTAGAAAGGGCTGTGAATCAAGAAAGGCCAGATTTCAAAGAACGCAATATTGTTTATCCTGAATATAAAACCATTCAAGAAGAAGATGGTCAAGAAGCCACGATCTTAACCCGTCTTTTTTATGCAGAAGAATATAACGGGGAACAAATGCAAGGGTTAACTATTCTCGATCGTACCCAAGAAGGGGTTAACCAAATTGTCACTTCAGAGTCGGCTACTTGGAATATTTCCAGCAATACCTGGGACTTTTTCAACGGCACCATTTACCTCATTGCCCCGGACGGCTCCTATCGTAATATTGTACGCTTTCAACATCAAGAATTAGCCTTACCCAGCACCCCTTTAGACTTAGCCAACCGTCGTCAAAATTTCACTGAGATGACCATTGCTCAAACCAAAGAATACCTCAAAGCCATGCAGTTAAGTGGCAATGAGAAGCGGGTTAGAAAGGTAAAAGTTCGCTTACAAGAAAAGTATGCCATGCCCTTTGTCTGTTTGATTTTTGGTCTCGTGGGAGCAGCGATTGGCGTTAGACCCCAAAATACCAATAAGGCCACCAGTTTTGGGGTCTGTGTGGGCTTAATTTTTGGTTACTATCTTTTGGCCTTTTTGAGTACCTCTCTTGGTATTTGGGGCATTTTAACCCCGTTTTTAGGGGCTTGGTTGCCTAACCTTCTGGGATTGGTGGCCGGTAGTTTATTATTAGTTCAATCAGCAAGTTTACGATAGTCCCTATGTCTGAACCTCGTTCCTTAACCATTGGTTGGCTTTACCCCAATTTAATGAGTACCTACGGTGATCGCGGTAATGTCATCTCTCTCCAAAGACGTTGTCAATGGCGTGACATTCCTGTGACCATTCTTCCCTTGGATCAACAAGTCGAAGCTTCTAGTTTCTCTGAGGTTGATATTATTGTCGGAGGTGGAGCCCAAGATAGGCAACAAGAAATTGTCATGCGGGATTTACAAGGTGGTAAAGCTGACGCACTACGAAATAAGTTGGATGGGGGAACCCCTGGGGTGTTTACCTGTGGTTCCCCTCAATTGTTAGGTCACTATTATGAGCCGGCTTTAGGACAACGGATTGAGGGGTTAGGATTATTGGATTTAGTCACCAAACATCCAGGACCAGATGTGTCTCGTTGTATTGGTAATGTGGTGTTTGAAATTACGGCTTCTCCTCTGGCAGAAGACTTAAAAGAAATGTTAGGAGAACCCCCGATAATTATTGGCTTTGAAAATCATGGGGGGCGCACTTATTTGGGCGATGTACAACCGTTAGGGAAAGTTCGCTCAGGTTATGGCAACAATGGAGAGGATGGCTATGAAGGGGCGTTTCATCGTCATGCGATCGCTACTTATTCTCACGGACCTTTGTTGCCTAAAAATCCCTTTGTGGCAGATTGGTTGATTAAAACCGCATTACAAGAAAAATATCAAACACAAATCAAGTTAACCCCCCTTGACGATAGTTTGGCCCAACAGGCAAGAGAAGCCATGTTAAAACGACTGGAAACAGTGATTTAAACCCTTGAATGAAGAGGTGACGAAATGATGGGCAAATATCAATTCTATAATTTTTCTGTGTTATGTAGTCTTGTTTTTGGGACTATCACTTTAACAGAAATGTCGGGAGAAGTCCCCAGCTAAAATCTCCTTAGCTAAAAATATACTAGATTTAGCTGGGGATGAATCGCGACCATTAACGAAGTCAGAAGTCAGAAGTCAGAAG
>JASJEA010000040.1 GCA_030064935.1 Crocosphaera sp.
GGCCGCTAACATTTTAAAGAAAGTAAAGACACAGTTGAATCTTGATTTAACCAAGGTCTGTAGGGGAGCTTTGACACTCCCAAAACGGTATGATTTGTATAAAAACTTAAATAAATTATATCGTAAGCGTTGTGAAGGTGCGTTTTTAACCACCTTCACAACATCTGCTTAGAATCCTTTGTGTTTCAACCAAAGGAGATGTCAATTGGCCAACTACATGGTTAAAGACTGAGCATCGGTTTCTAATAACTTAGCCAAGTCTTGTAAGAAAGCGGCTGCATGAGATCCGTAGATGACGCGATGATCACAGGTGATATTAACTGCCATTTGACGCTTCACCCCAAACATTCCATCAGGGGTAGCGACAACTTGGGGACTAGATGCACCAATGGCTAAAATGGAGCCTTGACCTGGTGGTAATATGGCATCAAAGCGATCAACCCCAAACATCCCTAGGTTAGATAAGGTAAATGTACCGCTATTGTATTCTTCTGGCTGCAACTGTTTACCTCTGGCTCTCTCAACCAAATCTTTCCAAGTACGGGAGAGGGAATAAATATCAATTTGAGCGGCGTTTTGTAGTACAGGGGTGATTAAACCGCCATCGGGCATGGCAACGGCGATGGCAATATTAATGGACTGAGGATAATTGATACCTTGATCGCTGTAGTTAGCATTAACGACAGGGTGTTTTTGTAAGGTGACGGCTACTGCTTTAGCCAGCAAAGCAGTCATGGTTACCCCTTTGGGCTTAATTTGTTTATACAGTTTATCTAATTCATCGGTGGTAATGGTGTAACCCACATGGAAGGTAGGAACTTGTAGGGTGGCTACCATGTTTTGTACCACTGCTTTTTGTAGGGTATTCAGGGGTACAGTTTCTCCTGCGGTGACAGGGGTGGGGGTGGGAGTGGGTGCTGGAGTTTTAACAGTAGATGGGGGAACAATGGGAGGGGAAGGAACTGCAGGGGGAGTGGGAGTTTTTCCTGCTGCTTTTTCGATATCTTCGGCCACAATTCTGCCATAAGGACCACTACCTTCTACCGTGTTTAAGGCTATGCCTAGCTGTTTGGCTAATTTTTTGGCTCTGGGGGAGGCCACAATACGATTACTTCTTCCGTTGCTTGAAGGGGGAGCCGCAACCCTTGCTGTAACAGTAGCTGCTGCTGGTTCTTCTTTCTGAGGTGAAGATGGTTCTGGAGATTTCTGAGGGCTTGAGGGAGCTTTTTGTTGTGCCTGGGCAATTTCTTCTTGGGTTTCTGCGACGAAAGCGATCGCTGCTCCCACGGGGGCTTCCTGTCCAGCTTCAACTAAAATAGTTGCTAGATAGCCATCATAGAAGGATTCTACATCCATATCTGCTTTATCGGATTCTACAACGACAACGGTTTCTCCTTTAGCTACTTTATCCCCTGGAGACTTGACCCAAGAAACAATTTTTCCCTCGGTCATGGTAGAACTTAATGCAGGCATGAAAATATCGTGAATCATGGAGCGACCTTCCCAAATATACTGTTAAAGCGTTATTGTTCAAATTGCTGATCAGAGCAATGGCAAGTTTTTTTGGTTATTGCTAAACACTTTTGCCATTTTAATATCCTACCTTAAAAGGGGTTACTTGGGCATTGGAAAATAATTTGCTGAAATTAAATGAATATTGATGGTTGTTCTTTTCAGTATCAAGATATCAATTTGTTTTACAATAGTGGTGATGGTTGGCAAATATTGCACCTTGAAAATATAAGCGATTAGCCTGATAAGTACCTGGAGAAAAATAAACGTTACTTGTATAAGTTAAGCAAGGGAAATAGAGGGGCATGGAAAGCAGATTAAGAAGGGCTTAGGGCTTATTTCCATATCTTAAAATCGTGGATTTTATTGATGTCTAACTGCTTAATTATTAATCAATAATAACAGAGTATTTATAGTTCTTTAAAAGCAGCAAATATTGAAAAGATTAATTGGAGTATTTAACTATTTGAGCGATTTGTTAATTTGCCCATTTTAGAAAACCTGATTAATCAAATCAAAGTTGAGGGAATCACTACCACAATGTTTACTTATAATTTAATTCAGAAAGCGAAATCAAATAAGCTTCATATTATCTTACCTGAAGGCAAATATCCTCGTATTATAAAGCAGTTCAAAGAGAAACCGGAGCGATCACCATCGGACCCATTTTACAAGGGTTGAAAAAACCGGTCAATGATTTAAGTCGCGGTTGTACAGTCGAAGATATTATTAATACCGTGGTCATTACAGCAATTCAAGCGAGTGAGAATCGTCTTTGTTAAGATAAGCTAACTGAGAAGAAACCTAAATTCATAGTTAGGAGTCATTGTTATGGAGGTCGAGATGATCAGGGTTAGAAACGCTTAGTTTTAGCAAGTTCATCCATGAGTGCTATCACATTCGACTCAGGTTAGAAGGCCGAAATTCCTTATCCATACTATAACTTTATGACCCGTCAGCAGTATTTACCCTTTGGCAAACCCAATTTTTCCCATTTAGAAATTTCAGCAATCACTCAAGTGTTAGAATCGGGTTGGATTGGGATGGGCAAAGAAACCATTGCCTTTGAAAAGGAATTGGAGACCTATTTAGAAGCAGATCATGTGGTTACCGTGGACTCTTGTACCTCAGCTTTGTTTCTTTCCCTACTGGTTTCTGGGGTTCAACCTGGAGATGAGGTTATTTGCCCTAGTTTAACCTGGTGTAGTACGGCCAATGTGATTCTCTATTTAGGAGCAACTCCTGTCTTTTGTGATATTGATCCTAAGACATTTTGCGTCAGTTCTGAGTCAGTGCAAGAAAAGTTAACGGAACGTACTAAGGCAGTTATTGTGGTTCATTTAGGGGGACTAGCTGTTGATGTGGAAGACTTACGTGAAACCTTACCTGACAAGATTACCATTATTGAAGACGCGGCCCACGCTCTCGGTTCAAAATACCCCAATGGAAAGCCAGTGGGTTCATCGGGAAACTTGACCTGTTTCAGCTTCTATGCTAACAAAAATCTCTCCACAGGGGACGGAGGAGCGATCGCTTTGTTTGAGCAAGAGATCGCTGAGCGTCTTAGTTCCTTACGTCAAAACGGAATGCCTTTAAATGCGTGGAAACGTTTTACCAATCCTAAAACCTTAGCTCAATTTGAATTAAGGGAATTGGGATATAAAATGAATTATACTGACTTACAAGCCTGTATAGGGAGAATTCAACTGAGACGACAACCAGAATTTCAGCGAATTCGTTGGGAAATTGCTAATTATTACTATCAGTCTTTGTCTTGTCTGGGAATATCTCTTGATTTTCAAGACCAATTGTTACATGAGTATCATGCTCGTCATCTGTTCTTAATTGTACTTCCCATAGAAACCCTTGGCCAAACAAGAGATGAGATTCTTATTGCAATGCGATCGCAGAATATTGGTGTGAGTATTCATTATCCTCCCCTGCACAAAATGTCTCTTTATCAAACCCATGTCTCTCTTCCCCACACTGAGGATATTTGTCGTCGAATTATTACCCTTCCCATCAGTGCTAGTATGACCCTAGATGATGGGGTTGATGTGGTCGATAATCTGAAAAACTTAATGGAATCAAAGCAAAAATAAGGAAAAATGGCTATTATGTTGAAAAATTTGCTAAGAAAATTCCCTTTTTGGTCAACTCCAGAAGATAAAGCCATTTCATCCATTGATAAACCCATTTTTATTATTGGTTGCGGCCGTTCAGGAACCACATTACTCTTTCAATTATTACAATTCCATCCCCAATTGTCCCCGACAAAAGGGTATCCTGATGGAGAAGATCACCTTAACTGGCTTGAGTATGGCAACTGTCGTCTCAGTGGTTTTGGACATCCAGATGTGGGAGAGGGAACAACGGGAATTTCTGAATGTCTGCATATGAATCGGGACGATGTAACCCCTGAAATTGTTCAGCGAATGAGTTCTTATTATTATTATGAGGTTTTGCAAGAAGACCCCCATAAGCGCGTCCTCACAAAATGTCCCCATCTTTCTAATAAATTAGATTATGTTTTAGGCATATTTCCAGAAGCAAAATTTATTCATATTATTCGCGATTGTTTACCTGTTGTTGCCAGTTGGATGAAGGTAATTGATCAGTTTTATCCTCATTTACTGGTATATCTTCCTGAAACAGAATATCCTTGTTTTAGTATAATTTCAGACAAAAATTCACCGGAAGCTCAGTCTATTTTAAATCAACAATCGAGAATTTATTATACAGGTAGTGATCCTGAGATGTTTGTTAATTATTGGTGTGAGGTTAATCGCAATATTCCTCGTCAACTGCCTCAAAAAGATGATCAATTACTGACCATTAAATATGAGGACCTGATTGTTGAGCCCTTATCAATACTTAATCAAATTTGTGACTTTTGTGAACTTGAGTCAATGGGTGAGGTAAAGGTTGCGATTGATCCCAAACGTAATCAAAATTATTATTATCTATCTCAAGACAAAATTGATGAGTTTCTCCAAGTTTCCTATGAGGTTAGAAAACAGTTTTGCTATGTTAATTAGTTTCCCAATATCTTGTAATTGTTTCTCCCCTGATGGAACTCAAAGCAACTTTTTACGTCTTTGCTTAAAAATATAAATTTTATTTCCTGAAACTTGCCAATTATATTGTTAAATTTTACATAATGACTCACCAATCATCTTTAATAGATAAAAAAGAAGCGCAAGATAGATATGGATTTTATGGCCGTCTAAAAGCTGAGTTTCCCTCTCAACTCCTTGTAGATGCAACAGAAGTCTGTAATCTTGCTTGTATTCATTGTCCTCATCCTGACTTTAAAAAATCTCATCATTATGATGGACGGTCTTTAACCATTGATCTTAATGAAAAACTCGTCGATGAAGTTAAAAAATATGGTCAAGGGATCACCCAATACATTCGTTATGCAAGCAATGGGGAGCCCTTAACCCACCCCAATATTTACGAAATGCTTGATTATGCCAAAAAGCATTCTGGTGTTGCTGTTACCTTGACCACCAACGGAACTTTAATGACGGAAAAACGTATTGAACAATTGTTGACGATTGGGGTAGATGTTATTGATATTAGTATTGACGCTTTTTCCCCAGAAGTTTACGCTAAAATTCGTGTCAATGGTAATCTTAATATTACCCGTAATAATGTCCTTAAATTACTGGAATTAGCACAAAAATCTAAGTCTGATACTAAAGTTGTGGTTTCCTATGTTGAGCAACCCTTTAACCAACACGAAACTCAAGATTTTGAGACATTTTGGAAAGCTCAAGGTGCAGCTTATGTGGTGATCAGACGTTTGCACTCCTGTTCAGGTGCTAAGACGGAACTAGCTGAAGTCAGAAGAAAAGAGACCGTTATCGAACGTCGTCCCTGTTTATATCCTTGGGAAAGAATTGTCTTGAATGCAAGAGGAGATTTATCGTTTTGTCCTTCTGATTGGGTACATGGTTCTTATATTGCCGATTATCGCACAACAACAATTTATGAGACTTGGCACGGCGAATTTTATCAACGACTTCGGGAGGCTCATTTAAGTAATAATTATTCTAACCATTCTTTTTGTGGTCAATGTCCTGACTGGCAAAGTACCCGATGGCCTAATGAAGGTCGTAGCTATGCTGATATGATTGAGGAGTTTAAAGACTTAGAATAATGATTATAGATAAAATGAATGACATTAAAACTCCCATTATCAGTCAAATTGAAGAAAGGGTGGCTAATATTCCAGGTTGGTCTCCCATAGATCAACTCTATAGCCTTTTTAACTTGGTTTATTTAACAACAGAATTAGAAGGGGATATTGTAGAAATTGGCTCTTGGTGCGGTCGTTCCAGTGCTATTTTAGGTATGGCTGCTCAACTAATTGGTAATACTAAGCTATTTTGTGTGGATCTTTTTCCTAATAAAGATGATTGGTATCAAAATCAAGATGGTAGCTATTCGATGAAAGTTTCCTTAGCAGGTAATACTTATGATGCTTATGAGAAACAAACGGTATGGCAAGAACCTTTTGAAAGAGATATTGCTCCTCTTTATAATCAACATAATAGTATTTTAGATATTTTTAATTTAACAATTTCTCAATATAAATTAGAGGAAATTGTTACAGCCTACAGGGGTAACTCTAATAATTTTATATCATCTATAATTAACCAAAATGAAGGGTTTAAATGTAAGTTAGTTTTTATTGATGGAGATCACAGTTATGATGCAGTATGTCAAGATATTAGAAGTATGGAACCTTATTTAGTTCCTGGAGGTTGGATTTGTTTTGATGATGCTTTTTCCTATTATGATGGTGTTAATAATGCCATTACTGATTTAATTATTAATAGTTCTAATTATGAATTAGCTCAACAAATGACAAGAAAGTTTTTTATTGCTCGTAAAAAGTTAGTTTAAAAAAAGGGGACTATTTTGTGAAAGTTGGTATTATTCAGTCAAATTATATCCCTTGGCGGGGTTATTTCGATTTTATTAATAGTGTTGACTTATTTATTATCTACGATGATGTTAAATATACAAAAGGAGATTGGCGTAATCGCAATAAAATAAAAACTCCTCAAGGGTTAGATTGGTTAACGGTTCCTGTTCATTATAAGCATCTTAAACAACTGATCAATGAAACAACAATAGATTATACTCACTATTGGCAACACAATCATATTAAAAAATTTTCTTATCATTATCAAAAAGCTCCTTTCTGTCAAGAAATATTAGATTTATTTGAGTCTGCTATACTTAATAATTTTGCCTATCTTAGTCAACTAAATTTCTCTATCCTTGAACTCATTAACCATTATTTGGATATTAAAACACCTTTAATACACTCTCAAGATTATAAAATAACAGGGACCAAAACTGCTAGGTTGATTAATTTACTAGAACAGGTCGGTGCAACCAGTTATCTTTCTGGTCCTGCTGCTAAATCTTATTTAGATGAAACCCTTTTTCAAAAAGCAGGAATTGGACTAGAATATAAAACTTATGACTATTTACCTTATCCTCAACTTTGGGGTGATTTTCAAGGTAATGTTTCTATTTTAGACTTACTTGCTAATACAGGAAAAGATGCTAAAAATTATCTAATTACTCAAACCCCTAATAAGGTTATTTTTTAACATAAATCAAATTTTAAATACTTGACTTTTGCGATAAATAATGATATGTCAAACTCTTTAATTAATAATTTTGGTGTCAATATCAATAAGGGTTTAGCCAAATTAAATCTTAAGGTTATTCGCTATTCTTCTTTTAAATCTTTAGAAGATAAAATTAATAGTTTATCAACTTCTTTGGATACAACTAAAAATGAATTAAATCAATTTAAAGATCAAATTTCCACCCTTGAAGAATTTTTGAAATCAGGAGAATGGTTTGATTCTGAGGAATGTTTAGAGTATGTTAAGCAGCAGTTAGATAATAGTTCTGTTAATAATGAAACTTTCTCACCAACAGCAGTTGAAACTATCTATAATAAAGCCTTGAGAGCTTCATTTTTATTATTATCAAGTGGCCATTTTCTAGAGTTATCTTTAGAAACTCAAGTAGAGTTAATTCAAAAAATATTTATTGTTTTAATTACGTTACAACACCGACAATCTATTATTATTGCCCATTTAATTTCTAATCATTTTTATCGTATTTTAAACGATGCTTCGATTCAACCAGAAATGGGTTTTAAAGTTTACGAATCTTTGTATGGACTTTATTGGTGTGGGGCAACTTGTTTAGAGGATATGAAACCCTTTGATCGCTTTGGAGTTTATCCTTTTTTACAATATATTAATCGTTCTTTATTGGTTAATAAACCTGATAATAATGTTGACAAATTAAGTAACAAAACAAACTTAAATATTGCTTATCTCTGTCATTACGCTCATTTTGATCGAGGAAATGCCATTGCACCTATTATCACGTCTATGGCTAAAGGTCATAGTCAAATAGAAGGAAGGAAAATCTTTATTTATTGTGTTCAATGGGTTTCAGAAGACTTTATGGAATCTTTTAAGGATACAGAAATTATTATACGACCTTTACCTCAACAGGGAACTTATCAATCTCTTGAGCAAATAATTGAGCAAATAAAAGCAGATAAAATTAATGTTTTATTGACTGATGTTTCTTCTAGTATTGCGACTTATTTGTTTGTCAATAGGGTTGCTCCTTTACAGTTTTGGCTAGAATTAGGTTATCCTTATTGGACAATTCCAGAATTAGATTGGGTGTTTCTTTGTGCTAAAGAATATCAGCCTACTTTGGGAGTTCCTAGCGATCGCTGTAGCTATTTAATGCCAATGCAAGAGGAAACAACCCTCAAGAAAGACTGTGAGCAAACCGTTGTAGATGAAGCAAGACAATTGTTTCCTCCAGACTGTTTTTTATTGGCTGTTTTTACGCGGTTGATTAAAATTACACCGACTTATCTGGATATTATTCGTCATCTTTTGAAAACGATTCCCCAAGCACATATGCTGATAGTTGGAACAGGAGATCCTAGTTTAATTAATCAATTTTTAGCTGATAATACGATTAAAGATAAAGTAACTTTTTTGCATAAAAATGTTGATCTGAATATTTATGGTCGAGTGGTTGATGTTTTTTTAGACACTTTTCCTTTTATTGGAGGGAATGCTTGTCGAGAAGTCGCTATTCATGGTACTCCGATTGTTGCTATGTATAAACCTGATTTTGGTCGCTTATTATTAGATGAAAGAGATCCTGATTTGTTGGCTTATAATGAAGATGAATATATTGCTATCACTACAAAACTTGCTAGTGATTCTGATTTTTATCAAGAGAAGTCTCAGTCTGCTTTAAAATTTGTTGAACCAACAACAGACCTTGTCAAAGGAATTTTAACTATTGAAGAAGTCATTAAAGAATTATTATTTAAGGGATAATATTCAAAAATTAAGTTAATGTTACAGTTGTTAGATATGGATGGAAATCTTACTCACATTATCAATCATTTAAAACTAGGTCAGATAAGCTATTATTTAAAGCAATAGAAACTGACAATATATTAGAATTTGGTGAAAAATTACTCAAGGATTTATAATGTAGACAACTTCGCGTACTAACTGGTTTTTAATGTTCTTTGAATACTATAGATTGGTTGTTAAAATTATGCAACAAAATTTGTTTGATAAAAGTGCTGATGCTTTGGTTACCTTTAGTCGTCTCTGGGGGCGTAAAACCTGGCTTATCTTTCTTGTTTGTTTTGGTATCTATTTAAGCTTAATTCCTTTTACCCATCCTTTTTCTGCTCAATCTCGTAATCAACCAGCAGAAATACGAGGGGTTTGGTTAACTAATGTTGATAGCGAAGTCTTATTTGACCCAAAAATTCTAACAGAAGGTATTAATACCTTATCTCAACTGAACTTTAACACCCTATATCCTACAGTATGGAATTGGGGTTATACCTTATATCCTTCTAATGTTGCTCAATCGGTTGTTGGAAAAAAACTAGACCCCACAGAAGGTTTGCAAGGTAGAGATGTTCTCAAAGAAATTGTAGAACAAGGTCACGATAAAGGAATGTCTGTGATTCCTTGGTTTGAATTTGGATTTATGGCACCGGCAGACTCAGAATTAGCTAAACGTCATCCAGATTGGGTAACAAAGCGACAGGATAATAGCACAGTTTGGTTAGAAGGGAATGTTCATAAAAGAGTTTGGTTGAGTCCTTTTAATCCTGAAGTACAGGAATTTTTAACTGATTTATTAGTGGAAATTGTTAGTAATTATGACATTGATGGTATTCAAGTCGATGATCATTTTGGGATTCCCTTTGATTTTGGTTATGATGATGTTACGGTTCAACTGTATCAAAAAGAACATAATGGAAAACGTCCCCCGGCAACTCCGAGTTATCTAAAAATGGGTCGCAATAATTGTATGGCAAAGGATGCAGCTTGGACAGAATGGACTGAGTGGAGAGCAAAAAAAATTACCGAATATATGGGAGAAGTTTTTGCCTCAGTTAAAGCGGTTAAACCGAACATAATGGTTTCAGTTTCGCCTAACCCTCAAACCTTCTCGAAAAATTGTTTTCTTTTAGATTGGCACAGTTGGGAAAGAAAAGGATTGATAGAAGAATTGGTGCTGCAAGTATATCGCTCTAAGATGGTAGATTTTCAAAGAGAAATTAATCAACCTGAAGTCAAACAAGCCAAGGCACATATTCCTTTTGCCGTAGGAGTTTTATCTGGTTTAAAAGGTCGTCCGGTTCCCATAGAACGCATTAATGAACAAGTTAAAGCTACCCGTAATCAAAAGTTTGCTGGTGTCTCTTTCTTTTTCTATGAAAGCCTCTGGAAATTTGGGCCTCAATCAGCAAAAGAACGTCAATTTTGGTTTAAACAAATGTTTCCCACTCAGGTTAGTCGTCCCCTGATGAAAGGTTAGTTATATTAATTAAGGTGTTAGCAGCAACTAACACCTCACTCCTGTTTAATACAGAACTTTTTTAAGACAGCACTTTTCGACTTCATAGAATAGGGTGTAGAGGCTTAAAGAAGTCAGAAGTTCCATAATATATTATGCCCCTACCAATTTTTGTATTCCACTAAGTTGCCATTTGCTGTATTTAACTCCTAATATGAGAAAACTGTGTCCTTCACAAATATATAATTTCCGTACTTTTAAGCCTCTTTACTATCCAGTTTGAACGACTACGAGGGAAATTTACACTTAATTGAAATTTCAATATTACTTTCTGCTGTGCCTTTGGTAATGTAAGGAATGCCTGCTTCTACCCCTAATTTAAGACCGAATTTTAAAGTAATTTCATCCACTTCAGCAGCAGCAAATTTTTTGAAAGAATTGAGGGTATATTCTGCACATTCTCTTATCATTTGTTGTGCTTGATCTAGTTGCTCACTAACATCAATAGGTAAACCTCCCATTTCATCAATTCCATCATCTTCTGTGCTAGAAATAACAACAGGAGTAACCTCAATATCTTTTAGTCCTTGAATCAGGCGATCGCTAATGGGAAAACGGCGATTAAATTGGAAAAGGAAGGATAACAACCATTGGATAAACTGGATAAACATCAACGGAATAAGCTTTATTAACTGCTGTTAAAGCAGGAAAAGCTTTAATTACCCAAAACATTGAGTCGCCAAAGAATTCGATAATTCTATTCTTCGCAAAATCTCAGGATTAATTTCTACCCAAACCGTTGCCCCACAGGGTTTAGGATGGTCAGGATCATAAACCACCCTACATAAACCACCTAAAATCTCAACCTTATCGCAATATCTTTCTTTTATCCCTTCCCTAACACAAATAACAGGTTCTTTTTCTGTTTTATGGTAATTTTCTCGAATTTTATGTTTATTGACATGAATATAGGTAGTGGCTCGTTGGGGACGTTTGCGCCAGGTTCCCTTGCGTCCCCTTTCTGCTGGTACAACTTGGGGCATTTCATGCTCCAGCAAAGGAATTTGCCAAAATCGCCCCTCTTTAAACGCTCCCTTGATTCTCCCTGCATACAACAATTGTTGTACTCGTTGACGAGAAATCCCTAAGAGATAAGCAGCTTTTGCAACACGAACATATATCATAATAGTAATAACCTAGCGCTAGATTTAATCATACACATAAGAAGACTCTTCTGGGGATCTTAACTTGATATGGATATGTTACTTCTGATAGACTTGGAATTGTTTTTTACTTTTTGAGTAGCTCCAGGGTTGAGAGTAGTAATTCTACAGGTAATTATCTGGGAATTGATGTAGGTTTAGAATCTTTTTATACTGACTCAACAGGTAAAAAAGTAGAGAATCCTAGATTTCTTAGAAAGTCTGAGAAGAAACTCAAAAAGTTACAGCGTAAACTTAGCAAATGTAAAAAAGGGAGTAACAATCGCAGAAAAGCACAAGCTAAACTAGCTAGACAACATTTAAAAGTCAGTCGCCAGCGTAAAGATTTTGTTGTAAAAACTGCAAGATGCGTGGCAATGTCTAACGATATTGTGGTGATTGAAAATCTCAACATTAAGGGGTTAGTTCGGACAAAATTAGCTAAATCAATCAACGATGCTAGTTGGTCAATGTTCCGAGAATGGCTAGAGTATTTCTGTCAGGTATTTGACAGAAAGCTGATAGCTGTTAACCCTAATTACACTAGCCAGGATTGCAGTAATTGTGGTCAACGAGTTAAGAAATCACTATCAACTAGAACTCACATTTGTAGCTGTGGTGTAAGACTTTGTCGTGATCATAATGCTGGAATTAATATCTTAAATAAATGTAAGAATAGCGTAGGGCATACGCAAATCACCCAAGAATATTGGGGAAACGCTTCTGGACAGATGAGCCTCTTCTGTGTTGATGAAAATCATTACACTAAGTTCGCTGGTTGAAAGAAGAATCCCTCGACTCCGTCGACGGGAGTGTCAATAACCGCTAAGATCGGAACTACATAGAATATAGGGAGAAAGATTTGTGACTCGTCAATCAGCCCCAAGCTTGCAACCCTTATTGGGTGGTATAATTGCTGCTTTGTTAGTGGTGATTAGTTTTAATTCATTTGTCGTCATCAACCCTGGACAAGCAGGGGTATTAAGTGTCTTAGGGAAAGCCAGAGATGGAGCTTTATTAGAGGGACTTCATTTTAAGCCACCCTTAGTCTCTGCCGTAGATGTTTATGATGTTACGGTGCAGAAGTTTGAAGTTCCCGCCCAAAGTGCTACTAAGGATTTACAAGATTTGAGTGCAAGTTTTGCCATTAACTTTCGACTTGATCCCGTCCAAGTTGTAAATATTAGACGGACTCAAGGAACCCTACAAAATATTGTTTCTAAAATTGTCGCCCCTCAAACCCAAGAATCATTTAAAATTGCAGCAGCTAAACGAACTGTTGAACAGGCCATTACCCAAAGAAGTGAACTCAAAGAAGATTTTGATAATGCCCTTAATTCTCGCTTAGAAAAGTATGGAATTATTGTTTTAGATACCAGTGTCATTGACCTTAACTTCTCTCCTGAATTTGCTAAGGCAGTAGAAGATAAACAGATTGCTGAACAAAAAGCGCAACGGGCTGTATACATTGCCCAAGAAGCAGAACAAGAGGCACAGGCTGATATTAATCGTGCCAAAGGTAAAGCGGAGGCACAGCGTTTGTTAGCAGAAACCTTAAAAGCACAAGGGGGTGAATTAGTGCTACAAAAAGAAGCCATTGAAGCCTGGAAACAAGGGGGCGCACAAATGCCCAAAGTTTTAGTAATGGGAGGGGATAGTAATAGTAGTGTTCCTTTTCTCTTCAATGTAGGAGACTTAGCCACTCAGTAGTCCATTAGAGTAGTGGAATGTTTCACTAAAATGAGGCAATATAGAATCTGAGCATCTTGCTCACTGGCTGAAAAATAGCCAGCAAGATGTTTGCACTCTCTGAAATCTAATGCACGCCCATCGACTGAAACAGTACACTAGGGTGGGCTAGAGGGATATAATTTAAGTTCTCACAAGAATATAAAAATCCGTCGTAGCCCACCATTCTAGAATCCTTTGACACTCCACTGCCCTTATGGCGAGTGGATTCTTAAGAGACAAAGATCCTTAAAGGGTTAGCCAAAAACCCACTAGACACTCGCTCGAAATTGAGTCTGTGTTTACTTTTTACCAAGATATTCGCACTTCCATTAATATCGCTAGAACAATAATGTTTATCCTTTGTCCGATACAAACCCCGTTTAATTCTTTTACCAGAAAACTTATGTTGACTGGGGTTATCGGCATTGTAAATAGGGACTTCATCTTGGTCATAGAAACTAGCCTTAGACGAGTAAGATTCCTCTTGCTCTAGGTATTCAACACCATAACGAGAACATAAAGCTTTAAGCTTTTGTCTCAGTTGCCAGAAAGGAATTTGAACAAAGTTCTGGTTATTACAACGTCCGATATTAATCTCTTGTTTGATACCGGGGTTATACCCGACTACGAGCTTGCCAATTTGATGGGTCAAACAATGGTTGATTATTATTCGAGCCGTTTTATTCAAATAATCTCGAACTCGCTCATTACGCCATTGATAAAGTCTAGACTGTTGGTTGGTAAAACCTTTAATACCTTGTCTTGGTGCGCGTTCCTTAGCGGATTGCGAATCCGCAGGGTCGCACCGCTGCTTGTCTTTAAAAGATTGCAATTCGGCGTTACGTTTGTTATACCACTGATTAATACTTTTAAGTTTTTTCCCATCAATCAAAAATTGATGCCCTTCAGTGTCAAAACAGGCAGCCAAATTATCAACCCCCAAGTCAATAGCAATTGCTTTGTCAGGAGTAACCGATGTCTCTATTTTTTCATCCTCATAAATATACTC
>JASJEA010000189.1 GCA_030064935.1 Crocosphaera sp.
AGACTAACTGGCTTGAATTCCTGTGTTTATTTTTCTCAAGATTATCCTTAATTTTTTAGGAATTTATGGCTCCTGCTTACATCGAACTCAGGTAACCAATACCCAGCAGCCACAGTAGCCATTGAGTCCAAAATAATCCTGCTTTGTAGAAAGCATTAAAACTGTAGCGTTGTCTTAAATCAAGTTTCTCAAGTTGTGGCACAATAGTTTTTAAACCTTTTTTGACTTTTGAGAAACCAGACATCCAATCATGGTGGAGTTGAAGGGGTTTAGCGTTAGATAAGCTGTCTCTGAGCTTTGTTTGTCTAATCGTAAGACTTTTCTGTACAAACCCTAGACTAAGGCTAGTGACACTCAAAGCCACCAGGATTAGCAAACCCTGTTGAGTTTGAGCCAGTAGATGGGGAGCCTGACGTTCTCTCCAGGCTTGAATGAGGGCATTTTCAGCAATATTGGCTGCTGCTTCTGCTACTTCTAAGGCTTGTGAAGAGCCAAAACGAGGTCGAGATATATCTGCTTCGGTTACGGAGTAAACGATTTCTGGTACATCGTCTTGAGGAAAAGTTATGGACCCCACGGCTGTTCCCTTTTGTTGAGAGACGTTGGTCACTAGCTGCTTTTTCAGTTCTCTTTCTTGCGCTTCTAATTGCAATATACCTTGGTTGGGGAGAACCTGCTTAGAGTAGCGGCTCATATTGTTCAGGATTTTTTGTAACTTGCTGTGAATCAAGTGAGAACGAGTGTCTGCTCCATAGGAATTAGTGTGACTTTTCTGTTTCTCTGACTCCAATTCGATAAATGAGGAAACACCTCCGATGATTTTTCCATCAAGAAATATCGGAGCAATATCCAGATTCCCTCTCGTGAAGATGGGAACGTAAGATTCAGTCGTAATTTCATCAGATGACAAGCTTAGACCTGGAAGGTTTTGTGCCACCGTAGGGAGTGCTTCAGTTATGATCAACGCCAAGACCAGCATTCCAATACAAAGCAGAAGGGCTAAAAACTTAATACACCTCTGAATCATAATATCAAAGTGACTTTAAAATGAAACACAGAAAATTACCTCCTTTGATTTATTTTCGAGCCAGACTCCTAATGTAATAAATAATTATCTATACAAGGGGTGACTCACGCTTGCAGCTTCATTCATTAAGTTAGCCTCATCCCGTTGTAACCATCGTTCAAATATTTCGCCCCGTTGATCTGCGTTCACATTACACCCTTTATAAATCCTGACCTGTTTACCCTTCCGTCGTTCCCGTCGGTCAAAAATTAGCTTTAAATCTAATTTATCAAGGAATCGTTGAGCCACAGAAATAGCCGTATCCATTTCCCCTATCCAAAAGCCAAACACTGTTTTAATATGAGACTTCATCGCAGGGGTACTGATCTTCTCATACCATTTTTGTAATGAATCTTTATCAAACTCTGCATTCGGATCTAAGAACTGTAAAATATCCAGATGGATTAAGGAAAAGATTTTAGTAGCTAAGGTTGATTTACAAAGATCCGGTTTAAATAATTCTCCATTATCTGACTGTTCTTTTAGCTTGTTAAGATTACGCTTTTCTTTCTCTTTTAAATGGCAGTTACCAACGGTTAAGTAATAAAGTAACTGTAACTTAGGCAACCATCTATTATCATGTTTTTCTACCATTTCGGGGCTAACATCATCAGTGAGATAAGCTCGGCTAATTTCTGCTTTCTTTAAGGTTTCTTCTTCGGCTTCGGTTAAGTCATCTCTTTCTTTCCATTCTTGATAGGTTTTATCCTCTATATCGGGAGATTTAGAAACTCTATTTGTATGATTACCATAATTTTCTTTAGTAATCTTTTGAAGATTATCGGAGACTTCTTTCATCTCTTCTTTCTCAAGACTTTTCTCTTGTAATTCATAGCCTAATCCTTCTAACTTGGTAATAAGTGTATCAAAGAAATGGCGATTTTGTTGATTGATAACAATAGCCCGTTTAGCCCATGCTAATAAGGACGGGGAACAGGTTTTAACGTCTTCACTTTCTTCATAAAAGGTAACATCATTGGCTTCTGTTATCCCCATACTTTGTAATAGCTGAATTTGTCCAGAAGCGATTTTATGAGTGGATGAGAGGAAAGTTTTAATGTCATTTGACCCATTACCGATTTGATTGGGACTAAAGCTTTTCGTCCATAAATATCGGGGAATATTACTCCTCACCCGTTGCATGGTTTGAACCACTGCATCAATGGGTTGAACCCCATGACTTAATACATAAACTGAGTCAAAATGATTACAGTTAATACTGACACCAGTTTCGATAACAGGAGAACAAATAACAATATCAAATCGGGGTAAAATCTCATTTAATTTATCAACACAGCCAAAAGCAGGATGAGTTTTATCTCTAACGGATGGCCGATCTATTCTTAAGATTTTCAAGTCAGGGAATTTCTTTCTTAAATAGGCTTCTAAGTTACGAGTTCCCCACTTACTCTTATACCTTTGTCCGTCGGTATGAACAATGACTTTGTGTCCTTTTTTAACATTGTTTTCTAGTTGTTTAAGAAGTCCTGACGGGTTTTTACCTTTTAAGTGAAAGAGGAGACGTTTACTGTCAGGTACATAGTCATTTTTAACAATGAATTTAGGTACTTTGTAGCCGATGAGTTGTTCGATGTAGTTGATACTAATGGAACATAAGTCAGCATCAGCAATGAAGATTTTTCCTTCATTAGAAAAGGCTGCTCTTTGTAGGAGTTTCTTGAAGTTGGTAAGAATTTTGACTCGGTGTTCAAGACAAGTTTTTCCATGTAACAAATGCCATAAAACTTGTTCAATTTCATCGATAACAACGACCACATCTTCCCACTGGAGATCATCGGGGTTAAAGGGTTTATGTTTAGCTTTGTTATGGAGGGAATCAATACATAAAGAATAGCCGAATTGTCCTTTACCTAGGTCGTTTTTATTGATTTCGGTTCGATAATCCATACCAAAACGACGGGCTAATTCACGGGCTAATTGTTCCCTGTGGACAATAACAATGACTTTTTGACCGTTGTTTAAACAGTGTTGAACTTGATGGGCTAACCATTCGGTTTTACCCGTACCATGTAATGATTTGACTCCAATAAGTTTGGCATTGGGGGGGTATTGTAGGCTATTGGGGATAAATTGTTCTTTAATGGTTAGGTCGCTGAAGAGGGTGAGGATGCCTTTTAATTTGTAATCAGCCAAGGATAAACGGCTGTTGTAGACGCTTTCAAAGTAATCTTGACCCTTAGACTTAATTAAGTCATCCACGCCCTTCTCAGGGGCATTCCACGCTACTACGTTAACTTGGCAACCGGCTCGGTTAAATAAACCGCCTAGTCGTTCGGTGGCTTTTTTGACGTTGATACGGGTTTTTAGTTTAGTATCTTGGTCAAAGCAGATGTTAATCTCTCGGTCTTTGGTGGCAAATAGGGCTAACTGAGGGATGAGACGGGGTAAACCGATTTTATTGCCGAATTCGTCTTTTAAGGTCGGACAACCATTCCATACTCCAGGGATGCTAATGGCTGCTATACCAAGAGTGAGTAAGGCTCCGGCTTTTTTGGCTCCTTCGGTGATACAGATGGGTAGGTTAACGTCGATGACTAAGGGCCAGAAACCTTGGTCTTCTGTCTCCATAAAATCAAGCAATTTGATTCTATCGAGATTATTTAGTTTTTTAGAGGACTTCTTATATTGAGAGTAGGCATATTCGGCGTATTCAGATCCTAAGCCGGCTTTTCTGAAAACGTTTAAGCCAATACGGTACGTAACCCGTAAGAACATGGCCTCGGTTGGGACTTTGGGTGGGGCTTCATATTTAATAATTTTTTCTTTGGTTACAGCTTCACCACCAAAACCATTATCCCCTTTGACTTCAACGATGACTCTGGGGGAATCACATTTGAATTGTCCCCATAATTGTTCTTCTCCGGTTAGGGGGTTAACTCCATTCACCCACCATCCCCCAATGGGTAAGTGTGAATATTTTTTAAGGTCGCTTGATGTGAGTCGCCCGGTATTTAAACGCTTGATGTCGTCGCTATAGAACAAATACTCATGAGGAGTGTTGCCCGATAGGGATTTGACGTTCAAGGCGATGATAGCAGGAGCGACGGCACTCTCTAGCCATTCTTGGTAGTGTGGGGCTTTGATGTGAGCGAAAGTTTGATTTTGTTGTGTCCCTGTGTTGCCTTTCATTGGTGCTTTCCGATCTGGTTGGTGAAAGCGACCCATACAGGGAGGATGCTGTCTTATTTAATTTAGGGTTGAATGCCGCACTCGTTATGAGAAAAGCCTCATCAATTCTAGCTTTTAAGACAAGGGAGACAAGGGAAACAAGGGAGCAATGATACACAAAAACGAGTTTTCCTCCATGTTCTCCTAGTCATCCGTGTCCCCCGTCTCCCTTTCCTACTGAGGATAATAGGGTTAACTTAGTGGCATTCGTTTACGGTTGAATGTCACCGTGAGACAGTAGAAACTACGGTCAGTCAAAGGATTGCTGACTTCTCAAAGCGAGAATTTTCGGGTAAGTAGTTAACTTTTGTCATGACAGATGACATACAGGTGTTGTAATGCTACACTAAAATTAATAAAATTAAGACAGCAACCCCCCTGAACCACACCTACAGTTTTTTTCATGTCGCCAAACAAGAAGTCTTGACTGTTGGGTGTTTCGGGTTGCTCCGAGCTTTTAAAACTTCATAAAACTATTCTTTGGCTTTACCACCGTTTCAAGTTTTTCAAAGCCTAAAAGCTTTAGTAGCGGTTGCGTTGTCTGGGAAATGGTCATACAGGTATGCAGATATTTTCCCTTATTCTCAAATATACCGAATAAGGAGACAGAAAGCCAGCCCCAAAAATTAATGGTGATGGGTGTTTACCTCGACAATCCCCGTCCTCTGCGTTTTTGACGTTCCTGCTGTTCCCTTTGCCGTCGTAATTCAGCCATAAGAGTCTCATTCCAATCCTTATGATGTCTAGGAACTATACGATTAATTTGAGCCGTAGAAGGGGCAATATTCCTTAATTCCTGCTCGATTTCCTGACCAGCTTCATCATTATCAGTGGCAATCATAATATGTCCTCCCTTATTATGAAACGAATCAAAAACCCCTTTAAGTAGGGTTTTCTGCTTATCTGATAAGGTTCCACCAGTAGCAAAGTAACGGGTAGTATCATCAGGAAACAGTTGATGATAACTTAAGCAGTCCAGGGGACTTTCACAGATAACCAGCGTCGTATCATCTTTGGAACCATTGGAAGCCCATAACCCCTTAGTACCCCCCTTAGAAAAGCTCTTAAACTCCTGATTACGCAGTTCATAGCCACAAACTCCCTCACGGTCTGCATGGGGGAAAACATTCGTGACAACTTAAGAAAATTAAGCAGATGTCAAGAGAACTCAAAGAGTGATTGGGGGCGTATGGGAAAGGAAAGACTAACTTTGTCCTAAAATAAGAAGGGATAAACCATAATTAGCTTTCAATGAGTCGAAAAACAAACCGTGACCATGCCAAAAGACAACAACGCCCCATGCAAGAAGATGAGGCAATTTCGGCACAAATATCCGCTTTATTAACGCCAGCATTGGCAAAACAGAAAAAATATTGTCGTCAGTTAGGTTTGCGGGACAGAATATTAACACTTCCTTTGATGGTGGCCGCAGTCTTAACGATGTTGTGGAGAGATGTGGCTGGAGTCAGAGAATTAACAAGAATGCTGGGCAGAGAAGGTTTTTTATGGTGTGATCGTTTACAGGTTTCGCAACAAGCTTTATCAACAAGATTTCTAATTTTTCCGTCTGAATTATTTGAAAGAGTTTTTAAGGAAATAGTACCCTTACTAAAGGAAAAATGGAATCAAAGAAATCATCGTCCACTTCCAGAAAGTGTCCAATTTACCTTAACGAGATTTGAAAAAATTTGGATAGCGGATGGTTCGACTCTTGAAGCTTTATTTAAGAAACTGAAAAGTCTTGAAGATGTTCCCAAAGGTCAATTAGCTGGAAAAATTGGTGTGGTTATTGATTTAGTGACGAGACTCCCTGTAGAAATTTGGTTTAAAGAAAATCCAAAAACAAATGATACCAAGTTTGAAGAAGATTTATTAAAGATAGTAGAAGCTTCGACGTTATTGTTATTAGATAGAGGCTTCTATCATTTTAAGTTTTGGCTTGAATTAATTGACAAAGAAATCCATTTTATAAGTCGGATAAAAAAAGGTGCAGCAATAAAAGTTTTAGAAGTTTTTACAGAGGGTTATTCTCTCCGTGACCGCAAGATACGTCTTGGTTCTGGAACTAAAAGAACCCCTTATATAACCCTACGTTTAATTGAAGTGAAGTCAGGAAAAGTTTGGCATTCTTATCTTACCTCAGTTTTAGAGCCTGAGATTTTACCCCCCTACGTTGTCGCTGATTTATATGGAAAAAGGTGGCGAATTGAGGAGGCATTTAATACGGTTAAACGACTTTTAGGGCTAAGTTATTTATGGGTTGGATCTATCAATGGAGTCAAACTACAGATATGGGGAACTTGGTTATTTTATGCGATTTTAATTGACTTGGGAGATGCCGTAGCCGATGAACTTTCTTTACCCTTTGACCGTATTTCATTAGAAATGATTTATCGTGGTCTGTACCATTTTGGAGTAGCTAATCAAAAAGGCGAAGCGACAGACCCTGTAAAATATTTTGCTGCTCCTGAAAACAAAGATTTAGGAATTGTCAAACAGAAACGAAAGAACAATACTAAATTAATTATAGCACCTTTTCCTGAAAAACAACGCAATACTCCCGGCTTTTTCTTTTCGGCTAAATCTCTAATTTATGCCTAAATATCTTAACAACTTAAATGCTTAGTATGACTATTAATTATAAGGCTAAAGAAAGAGAGTTTTTACAATTTTGTTAGCGGACACCATACGCTAACCTTTTTCTTCCATTTTTGGCTAACTTTTGGCATAAAACCTGTGGAGCAAAACTGGCTTGACATCTGACTTACAGCCTTAAGTTGTCACGAATGCTCATTATTAAGTTTTATCTCCCTAAAGAAAGATAGAGGATGATCTTGATCACAGACATTCAATAAATTACTTAATAGTCTAAATAACTAACAATTAACATAATATTTTTTAAGAAAATTTAAGTAACTATGGCTAAATTGTTTGTAGATGGAAATGGAGATTTTCTCAGCATTGCCGAAGCGATTGCTGCTGCCAAAGAAGGGGACAACATTATTGTTACGGGAGGAGAGGATAACCTTCACCAAGAAGCTAACATTATTATTGATAAAAGCGTAACGATTCAATCTGACTCCGATGGTGCAACCATTGATGCTCAAGGACGAGAGCGGGTTTTCTTGATTGATGATGGAGATGCTACTTCTCAACTTAATGTTCAGTTGGAAGACCTGACCCTAACTGGTGGTAATAGTAAAGATATTGGGGGTGCTATTCTCAACAAAGAAAACCTTACCGTCAACAATAGTATTATTACTGGAAATACGGCGCAACTTCGCGGTGGTGGTATCTATAATCTGGATGGTGAACTGAAAATTTATAGCAGTACAATCAGAGACAATACTGCTGTAAAAGCTAGTGGTGGTGGCATTTCTAATACGGGTAAACTTGAGATTAAATATAGTGCCATCCATAATAATTCTGCGTCGGCTGGTGGCGGTATTGCCAATGCAGGAGAAGCGACGATTAGCATGACTTCTATAACTGGTCATACTTCTTATGTCGCTGCTGGAATCTACAATCTGAACGGTCAACTAAGCCTTGATAAAACGATTATCAGAGATAATACTTCCCTAATTGATGGTGCAGGAATCCTTAATGTCTATGGTTCTACTGATATTACGGACAGTATCATCACTGGCAATACCGCTTACAATCAAGGGGGTGGAGTTTTGTCTTTCGATGGAAGTCTTGACGTTCAAACAAGCTACATCGGTTACAATTCAGCTACCTATGGCAATGAGGATGTTCTTGACTTAGCAACTTACATATCTGGAACTTCAGACCACGATGTGTTAACAGGAACAGCCAAAAATGACCAAATTGTTAGTTTAGATGGCAATGATATTATTAATGGTCTTGAAGGAAATGATCTTCTTTTTGGTAATGGAGGGTCAGATACCTTTGTTCTTGCAGCAGATAAGGGAGAAGATTTTATTGCTGATTTTTTGGATGGTCAAGACTTTATAGGTTTATCCGGAGGAATAACCTATGAAGATTTAACTTTTTCAGGACAAACTATTAACTTTGGTGATCAAACCTTAGCAGTTTTAAATGGAGTTGATACTACTACGCTGACCAGTGATAATTTTGTCCTCATGTAACTTCCTTTCTTTGATTTTTTTTAGCTGATGTACCTGCTTCCCTTTTGAATTTCCCAATTCTATTTGTTGTCTATCAATCATGACTATAACTCAACGCCAAAGTCTCAAAACATCCTGGGAAAACTTCTGCGCTCTCCTAAAAAAAATAGGGGGAACCAAAACCGGAAAAATATTAGCCAAACAATGGGTAGGAAAATTTGCTTTAATCTTCGCAGGAACAGCAGCCACAGCTATGCCAGCCCATGCCCTAAAAATTAATGCCACTTATTCCTCGGAAATTGACCTAGAAACCAAACAAGTCATTGAAGACACCCTAGATATCTGGGAAGACAAACTCAGAGATCCCGTTACCCTCAAGATCAACTTCGCTTTTGACGATACCTTAGCCACAGGAATCTTAGGAGGGAGTAAGCCAGCGATGGTCAAGGTTAACTATAACCATTATCTAACGGCTTTGGCCCAAGATGCTTTATCTATCGATGACCAGACTACCATCAAAGCAAGGTTGCGTAGTTCGAGTAGTAGAAACCAATTCAATAATTATATGCTTCTGGGGAGTTCCTCTACCCAGAGGAGACAAATTACAGTCGAAGATATAGATAGCGTTGATATGCTTATTAACCCAGAGTTTAATAGCGGTGATCTAACCAACCTAGCTACACCTGGAGAACCGATCAGTGCTTTGGACAATAATAATAATAGTAATAATAAGACCATCTGGCTTAGTCGTGCCAATGCCAAGGCCTTAGGCTTAATCAACTCCGATAACCTCAGTACCGCTTCCGATGATCGACCCTTAGATGCCAGTATTGTCTTTAATAATGGGGTCAATTGGGATAAAGATTCCAGCGATGGGGTTAGTGCTGATGCTTATGATTTTCGTACCGTTATTCTCCATGAAGTTGGCCACGCTTTAGGCATTGTGGGCGGGATAGATGCGATCGCCCATAAAAAGCAATCTTCTAGTGATCCCCTCACGGATAACGACTTAAACTATGTGACTCCCATGAATACCTACACCTATTCTGATAGCAGTAAAGACTTGGGGGTGATTGATATGCGTTTAGGTCAAGGGATTGAAAAATATATTTCCTTGAATGGAGGAAGAAATGTATTGATTAACGATCAAAATGTTCCTGCTTACTTATCTACTGGTAGCACCGAAGAAGGAGGAGACGGCTATCAAACCAGTCATTGGAAAAACGGTTCTCCTTTGGGGATTATGACACCTACGTTAGGGATGGGAGAAAGTCTCTCTATTTCTGACGTTGATCTAACCCTACTGGATGTCACCGGTTGGGATTTAGTTGATCGCAGTCGACAATTAATGGCTCAAGTGGGATTAGATTGGGATAGCTATCAACAGAATCTAGAAACCAATCACCAAAATATCGTTGATATTGCCTCCGCCGACTGGGAAAGTGTCAATTCAGGGGACAGTATTCGCGAAGAGTTAGATGCAGAACTATGGGCTTTGTATCAAGATATCGATCTCGCCATTGAACAAGAACTACTCAACCTCAAAGATTATCTAGCCACAGAAAGTGATCCAGGGCAACGTCAACAAGAGAGAGATGATACGCTTAACAGAATTTGGCAACTGATGGCACAGCAAGATCAAAAACTCCAACAGTTGGCTCACGAAGAGAAAAATGTGAAGGTTAAAGTTCGTGATTGGCTGGATCTCGATGTTACAGCCCTTTCCGATGTCTTACAGGATGCCAACCGAGTAGAATTCAAGAAATTACAAGAGACCCTCCCAGAAGGCACCGATGCCGAACGACTGGTTTGGGAGGATCATTTAAGAGACGCTTTAGCCCTCTTTTTGGACAACCCTGACCAAGCTTTAGCCCAAATTAATGCCAGTAATGACTTCGACGATCTGAATATTGGTGGTGGTGGTGGTGGTAGTGGTGGCAGTGGCGGTGGGTGGGGAGGTTGGTGGTCTTCCTCTGTGGAAAATTCTGAAGATTTAGGCTTCTACAATTACAACACTGCCTCTCCTACTAACAATGTTCAATCTGCTCAGTCAGTCCCCGAATCCTCAGCCATCATTGGTTTAATCGCTTTGGGTGGAATGGGTTTCTTAACCCGTAATCAAAAAAAATAAATCTTCAATTCCATCTCGATACTGTATCTTACAAGATACGGTAGAGGCTTTTTTTTGCCCCGTAACCCCCCCAAAAACTTGCTCATACTTGACTCAAAAATCTCTAATTTTTCGAGTTTCTTGCTCAATAATTGCTCAAGCTATCACCCCTGTCCCGTCAGTTCACCCCGTTATCCTCAAGCAGGAGAATAGCGTTGTGAGCCAATTTTTGCGAAAACGGGCTAGTTGTGAGCCAGCTAATTTTTTAAATATGAACCTGCACATTACGCCATTTTTAAATAAAAATGTTTTGACCCCCTTCCATGAGTCTCCCTTGAGCAAAATGCCCCTCTCAGAAAGATAACGAAGAAAGTTGATAATTTCTCGCTCTGTGTTACAAAAATGTAGCTGGTTATGCTACAAAAACTACATTTTGTCACTTTTTGTAGCATAAGGGCAGTCCAAAACGAGAGATTAGGAAATCCTTCCCTCAGTCAAGGCCACAATATTTGATCACTCACCAGTATTGGTGCGTGGCCTTAAAGTTGACCACGCCAAATATAAAATGATGAGTTTTCGTGATTAGGGTTTCTGTAGAAAGTTCTGATTAATGCCTTCAATAATCAAATTATTTTCCAGGCGAACATCACACCAGAAAGTATGAGAGGCTTTGTGATAAACGATGTTGATCAATTCTCCAATCATTCC
>JASJEA010000190.1 GCA_030064935.1 Crocosphaera sp.
GGCATCGTCATATAAATACCTTCCAGATTACGGCGAGGGTTTTCATAAAAATTCAAAGCGGGAAACTTATTTTGAACCACTCTAGTTTGCCAAATTTCTTGTTGAGGTTTTTTAATTTCTAAAAGTATTTTTTCTGATTCTTTCTGGTTTTGTGGGCAGAAAGGACAATCTTTTTGATAATTATCCTTTAAAGAATACTCTTGACTTTGTTGTTGAAAATCTTGGGGTCTTTTTCGACGGCTAGGAGCATAAATAACCCATTCTCCTGTTGCTTTGTTAAGGCGAACTTGTCCGTTTTCCATAGAAAATTAAAATAAGAGGTATAATTTGTATCTATTTACACCATCATAAGGGATGATTGACAAACAGAACTGTTAGTTATGATTCATTCCTTAAAAATGTGAACAATTTTCAAAAATCTATATACACTAAGGGAAGGATAAATAACGATCCTAACAATAATATTGCTGATTTTGCTATGACCTATACAACTCAACAACTGATTCGTATTCTTGATCAAGAATTAAAGGCCACTTGGAGGGGAGAGAGAGTTGTCTTATCTTCTCAAGATCGCATCAATAATCCAGTGATTGCCAAAGCCTTAAATAGTGATAAAATGAACCAAGTGTTTGCTTATCAAGATTTTCGTCGCCAAATTCATAAATATCAGATGCAACATAGAGTATCAGGTCTCATTTGGCGTACCTGTACTTATCAAGGGGAATCTATCAGTTATCCTGAATTACATAATCAATTAATTGCTGTTCCAGGAGACAAAGAAAAATTGATAAAATCTAAAGAAATTGTGATCAATTTTTGGTGGAAAATGACCAAAGGGATGAAGTTTTGGTTATCGGCACATCGTCGTCGTCCTATTTCACATGATTCTATTCAGGATTTTATTGCTGAGGTTGAATGGGCAGAAGTCGATGCAGCCAGAACCGAATTATACTTAGGATTATGTTGGGGAAGTCCTCAAGAATATCAATATCAATGGGCCAAACCAGACTCAGGCTGTCATCGTATTATTGCAGCAGTAAATGAACCCAGTTCTATTAAAGTTTAGTTGGTGTTTATTATTGATAATATTCAAAATGGAACAGCCATTACTAATAAGCTTTTATGGTTTATTATCGTAATACATTAGTGTCAGAATGATCTAAGAAACTTTATGAATGAATTAGCGCAAACCATTAAAAAACTTGATGATAAACTCTCAAAACGTCCCATTGATCTAGATCCAGGAGGCTATTTTATTATCTATCTAGATCAGGAAAATAGCTTAATTTGTGTTAAACATTTTAGCAATATTATTAATGAAAAAGGACTGGCAGTTGATCCAGAAACAGGAGAAGTGATTGCTGCAAAGGGCAAAAGCAATCGTACTGCGGAAACCCTTTTTACGGGACGTAGTGCTAAAGAATTATGTGTTAAAGTTATTGAAGATAATCCTAATTGTCCCATTACAATGTTAGATCATGCTGCTTATTTAGGACGGGAGTTTGTCAAAGCAGAAATCTCATTAATTCAGGGAACAGAATATATACAAGATTGAAACTGACTTATGACATAATATATCATCAGTTAATTTAAGCAGGTTTAAGAGTTTTTAATAAACGTAAATAATAGTAATATTTCGTAATAAAAGAATAAATTTTTTTGACCCCTTCTGAACGTACAATCATAAACATCGAAAAGACTAATCAAGATTTAATTATCTTAGGAGACAAGAAGATGAGGATGTTGAAAAAAGGTTTATTAGTAATAATATTGATAGTATTTTATATCACCTTTTGGAGCACTCCAGCAAAAGCAATGGTTTCAATTGATGGCACATTTACAGCCGATAAATCTTGTGAAGCACTACAATCAATTAGAAAAAAAACCAATCCTGGTAATTTGTTCGTTTATCCTGAAGAAACCTATGAAATTGTTGCTAAAAATAACAAAGAGGCTTCCCATTACTTGATTAAAATAGATAGAGATAAACCAACAAACCGTTGGGTAGCTGTAGACTGTGGAAAAGTTGCTAATCTCTCCAGAAATGAGTCCGATTCTATAACAAATACATCCAATAATAAGGATTATTTATTAGCACTGAGTTGGCAACCTGCTTTTTGTGAAACTCTTCCTAGTAAAAAGGAATGTTTGAGCAAAGATACTGATACCTTTGAAGCCAGTCATTTTGTCTTACATGGTTTATGGCCACAACCGAAATCTAATGTTTATTGTGGTGTCAGTAAAAACATTATTAAATTAGATGAAAAGAGTAGAGACTGGCCAAAAATGCCTCCTCTTCAATTATCTGAAAAAACTTGGAGTGAATTACAAGAAAAAATGCCGGGTACTGCTTCCGGTTTACATCTACATGAATGGTATAAACACGGAACTTGTTATTCAGAATCTCCTGAAGAATATTATCAAGAATCCTTAGCTTTATTAGCGCAAATTAATGATTCCCCAGTTCGGGATTTATTTGTTAAAAATCTTGGTGAAGAACTTGATGCCACAGAGATTCGTCAACCGTTTAATGTTGCATTTGGAGAAAATTCAGGAACAAAAGTTAAAGTTAAATGTCGTGAAGATAGTGATGAAAATCAAAATATGATCACGGAACTATGGATTAATCTCAAAGGCGAAATTGACAACAGTACCTTAATTGAGGATCTCATTAAAGATTCTCCCACAACTTCTTTAGGCAGTTGTCAAGGAGAAATTGATCCCGCCCCAGTTAATGAAGCATAAACTTTAATAACAGCTAAAGATAGCTTATTTAATTATCTCTATAAGCTATCTAAAATAGCTCAGTCAATATCTTTGAAAATGTGATAAAATCGCAGAGAATGAATTAAAAAAAGATTATGGAAATTTATCCCAGCTTAGTAACAATTGCTGCTTTAACCCTTTATTTAATAATTACTCTGAATGTTGGTCGTACTAGGTTTAAGTACAAAGTTATTCCCCCTGCAACCACAGGAGATCCTAATTTTGAAAGAGCCTTAAGGGTGCAGCAAAATACTTTAGAACAAATGGTATTTTTCTTACCTTTATTATGGTTGTTTTGTTTTTATGTTAATCCAATTTGGGGCTCATTAATTGGTACATTTTGGTTAATTGGTCGTCTTTTATATGCGTTAGGATATTATCAAGCTGCTGAGAAAAGAATAATTGGCTTTGCTATTAGTTCCTTAAGTAGTCTAATATTGTTGGTTGGCTCTTTGATTGGCATGATTTTAGTATTGATAAAATAATTATAGCCTCTCCCGAACTGATAAAGTACACTTAACACAAGTATGGGAACTGCCATATTTAAAAGCTAACAAGCATCCTTAGAAAGTGTTTGTTTTGTGTATACTGTATAAACCTCTTATACTCAAAGAAATGAAACCCTTATTTATTGTTTTAGAAGGAATTGATAAAGCTGGAAAAACAACCCAAGCCGAGTTGCTGAAGAGCTATTTCATTAAGGAAGGAAATAAAGCTATTCTTAGTTCTGAACCTACCGATGGAGTGATTGGTAAATTAATTAGAGAATCCCTACAGAGTTCTGTTTTTGCCCTTAAAAATCAAGCTAGATTTGATGAACAAATGTCTTATTTATTTGCAGCAGATAGACATTATCATTTATACAATGATGTTGATGGAGTATATAAGTTGATTCAAGAAGACTCGTCTCATGTTATTGCAACTCGTTACTATTTTTCATCTTTAGCTTATAACTGTAATAATCAAAAAGACTATGACTTTGTTTATAGCTTAAATCAAAGATTTCCTAATCCTGATTTAGTCATTTATCTTGATATTCCTTTAGAGACTGCTTTATCGCGCCTCAAAAATGCAGCTTACAAAGAAGTTTATGAAACTCAAGAAAAATTACACCAAGTGAGAAACAACTATCATAAAATTTTTCAATCTTATCAAGGAAATTTTTTAAAATTGGATGCAACTCAAACAAGAGAAAATATTCATAATCAAATTATTGAGTATCTTGAAAAACAGTTTATTTAAGTTTATATATCGATTACATTTGAGCTATGAACAAGAAGAAAATTTATCGAGATAATAGGAGCTAAAATTTGGCTTTTCAAAGTGAAAATTTTTTGGAGCAATGCCTGAATCCTTGTTACAAAAACAACTTCTAACTTTTGACTTCATTAACCGGCTTGTCACGGACTAGAAGATTATGTTACTGTTTTAAAAAATATATGAACTAAATTTAAAGATGAAACCTTATCTTTCCTATTTACCAGAAAAAACTCGTCAAGGATTAAAAATTGCTGATAGTCGTTGGACAGCGTTACGAAATAATAGTTTAACCATACCAACAGTAATAAAAGAAAGTGATCAAGTATTAGATAAGTTGGATGCAGATATTATTATAGCGGGAGGAACCCTTGGTATTTTAATGGCGACTGCGCTACAAAAACAAGGCTATAAAGTTATTTTAATTGAAAAAGGTAGCTTAAAAGGAAGACAGCAAGAATGGAATATTTCTCGCCAAGAATTAGAAACTTTTGTTGAACTTGATTTATTATCAAGCTCAGAACTTGAACAGGCGATCGCAACTGAATATAATCCAGGAAGGGTCAGTTTTTATCAAGGATATGAACTTTGGGTTAGAGATGTACTTAATATTGGGGTTGATCCTGTTTTTTTACTAGAAACCCTAAAGCAAAAATTTTTATCAGCCGGAGGAAATCTGTTAGAAAATACCCCTTTTGATACAGCTTTTATTCACCCCAATGGTGTGTTAGTTAAAGCAGGAAACATCACCATAAAATCTCGCTTACTAATTGATGCAATGGGACACTTTTCACCGATTGTTCAACAAGCTAGACAAGGAAAGAAACCAGACGGGGTATGTTTAGTGGTTGGTAGTTGTGGAAAAGGATATACTAACAATGAAACTGGGGATTTAATTGCCTCGTTTACCCCTATTATGAATCAATGTCAATATTTTTGGGAAGCCTTTCCAGCCAGAGACGGAAGAACAACTTATTTATTTACTTATGTGGATGCTCATGCTGAGCGTTTTAGTTTGGAGTTTTTCATGGAAGAATATTTGAGATTACTCCCCGAATATCAAAATATTGAATTAGAAAAAATACAGTTTGAACGCTTTTTGTTTGGTTTTTTCCCTGCTTATCAAAAAAGTCCTTTAAGAATGCCTTGGACTCGAATATTACCCATTGGAGATAGTGCCGGAGGACAATCTCCTGTTAGTTTTGGTGGTTTCGGCTCTATGGTTCGTCATTTAAAAAGGTTAACTTTGGGAATTGATGAAGCTTTAAGAGTTGATAGTTTAAATAATAATTCTTTATCTTTATTACAACCCTATCAACCTAATATTTCTGTAACTTGGTTATTCCAGAAAACCATGAGCGTCGGCATCAACCAAAATATTTCTCCCAATCAAATTAATGAGTTAATGAGTGGTGTTTTTCAAGTCATGGATAAGCTAGGCGATGATGTTTTAAAACCCTTTCTACAGGATGTAATTCAATTTCAATCCTTAATGAAAACTTTACCTTTAGTTAATCCTAAATTAGTTTTGCCCATCCTGCCACAAGTAGGAATTGCCCCCTTACTCGATTGGCTGATACACTATATCAATCTCGCTGTTTATAGTGGATTATATCCCACAGCTACGATAGTTAAGCCTATAATGGACAACTTATCATCCCAACAACAATATTATTATCATCGTTGGTTAGATACCTGGAAATATGGCTCAGGAAAAGATTATAATTGATGAAGAAGATTAGCTTAAATTGAAGTGAAAATCTATGAAAATTTTAGATCATAAACAAGTTAGATACTGTAACTTAGTTAAGCGTCAACAAGAAACCGTTGAATATTTACCTGGTTTAATCTTTAACAATAAACTATTTATCAAAGATAAAAGTTTTCCAATCAAGGAAAAGAAAGAAGCACAAGACTATGGGAAAATGCAGTTTTTAGAGAATAAAGGAGAAAAAGAATATTTATTATTAGAAGACATTACTGGTTTTACCATTTGGACAGAAAATAAGCAGGTAGAAGTCTGGCAACATCAAGCTAAGAATGATGCCTCGATTATCAAGGATGTAGAAAAAATAGTTAAAAAAATGCGAGGTCCTCAAGGTTTAGAAATCAAGGATCGTCGTTATCGTCTTAAGTTGTATAATAGTTGTTTTGTGGGTAGTGAATTTGTTAATTGGCTTATAGAAAATTTATCAATATCTTCAGAACAATCCATTAAAATAGGGCAAATATTAATTGATAAAAAAATTATTCATCATGTTCATGATAAACATGACTTTGAAAACGACTATCTCTTTTATAGATTCTATATTGATGAATAAATTGGGAAATTGATATAACATAGTAAGATAGATATGATTACTACACAAGCCTGAGATGCAGTCCTTTTTACAAGAAACTAATCAACCTGATCATCAAATCAACTTAGCAAAAGCAGCATTAATTTATGCTAAATATGAATATGCAAAATTAGAAATCAAAGAGTATCTTAACCGTTTAGATAGCATAGCTGAAGAAATAAAATATAATTTACCTAGTAATTTATATCCCTTAAAAGTTATTAAGAGAATTAATCAATATTTATTTGATGAATTGGGATTTATGGGGAATAAAGAAGATTATTATAATCCTCGTAATAGTTATCTAAACCAAGTCATTGATAAAAAAACTGGGATACCAATCACTTTATCTGTTATTTATTTAGAAATAGCTAAAAGATTAAATTTTCCGATGGTGGGTATAGGGATGCCTGGACATTTTCTGATCCGCCCTCAGTTTGAGAATGTAGGAATTTTTGTTGATGTTTTTAACCAAGGAGAAATTTTATTTAAAGAAGATTGTGAGCTCAAGTTACAAGAAATTTATCAACAACCCGTTAAGTTAGAACCTCATTTTTTAGCCCCTGTCAGTAATCAACAAATATTAGGAAGAATGTTGACTAATTTGAAATATATCTATCTCAATCGTCAAGAATATCCTAAAATGTTGAGAATTATAGAATTATTACTCCAACTCTTTCCCAATCATCCTATCGAAATACGCGATCGCGGTTTATTATATTATCAATTACGACAATGGGAAAAAGCTATCACCGATCTACAATTCTATTTATTGATTCTACCCACAGCCCAAGACGCAGATGCAATTCGTCAACTTTTACAAAAAATGCGCTAAACTAAAGATGATTATTCTATCTTAATCCTAATTTAAAAGGCTGTGTTTATAAGTATTGTCATTCCCACTTACAATCGTAAACCAATTTTAGAAAAATGTCTTCTGGCTTTAGAAAAACAACAGTTTAGTGATGATAAAATTAACGATTATGAGGTAGTTTTAGTAGATGATGGTTCCACCGATGGAACGTTAGAATGGTTGGGAAAAAATAAGCCATATTTTCCTCATGTTTACCCTTTTTCTCAAGATCACTTAGGACCTGCCGCCGCTAGAAACTTAGGGGTACAAAAGGCAAAAGGTGATGTAATTATTTTTATTGATAGTGATTTAGTCGTAACAGAAACTTTTCTACAATCCCATGCTCATAAATTGCTCGAAGGAGAGCAAAAATTAGGCAGCGATCGCCTTTTTACCTACGGGGCAGTTATCAATACTTGTAACTTTGATCATCCTACCTCAGAACCATACAAAATAACAGACTTTTCGGCTGCTTATTTTGCTACAGGAAATGTTGCCATCGCCCGTAAATGGTTAGAAAAAGCAGGGTTATTTGACACCTGTTTTCAACTGTATGGATGGGAGGATTTAGAACTCGGCGTTAGGTTAAAACAGTTGGATTTAAAGTTAATTAAATGTCCTGAAGCCGTTGGTTATCATTGGCATCCACCTTTTAATTTAGCACAAATTCCTAACTTAATTGATAAAGAAATTCAACGGGGAAGAATGGGAGTTTTGTTTTATCAAAAACACCCCACTTTTGAAGTTCGTTTGATGATCCAAATGACATTATTGCACAGAATTTTATGGGGTATTTTATCATTAGGAGGAACATTAAATGAAAGAACTTTAGCCCCTTTCCTACAATGGTTAATTGACCAAGGAAAACCTCAGTTAAGTCTAGAAATTGCCCGAATTTTTCTCAACTGGTACAACGTACAAGGGGTTTATTCAGCTTATAAAGAGATGAAATAAGTAAACAGCTAAAAGCTAGTAAATTATTAGCTTGAAATTAGTTAACTGATCAATATTTTTTCTAGAAAGGGATTAAAAAGAGGGATTATAAGGATGACAAAAAATTGTAAAAATTAGTTGATTATCCCTGTACTTCGCATACTTTACTAATCCCTTGCTGATCCTTAATTTTTCAAATAGAAATTTTGGGGAACAATTTGTATTTTTTCCCAAGCAGTAATGGCATGATATAGGGTTTCTGCTAATACAGTATTAGACTTTTCAGTTAAGTGAACGCTATCAGTAAACATGGGGGTGGGAAAATTAGAATTACTTTGATAGAAATTGAGAACCTTAACGTTTTTAGGATAAGCTTTTCCTAACTGTTGTGTAGCTTTGACAAACTCAGTGTAAGCTTTAGGGAACTTTTCAAGATATTCCGTTCCTAAGCGATCTCGGACAGCTTTTTCATCAGAAGAAAGCTTTTCCAGGGGACGAGAAGTAATCTCTGGTTGAATGGCTAAAACCACAGGGACACCCATTTTAGCAGAGAGTTGAATCAAGCGTTTATGGTTTTCTCGATAACGATTAATCCGAAGTTTCAACTCGTCTTCATTCTCAGGTAAATAGTATTTTAAAGCCTTCCCTTCAGTATTCGTCGCTAAGCTTGTATCGACAACGGGACGAGTGTTTTTAGACGGATTCGTAAAGGAATTATAAGTCCGAACTAAGCCAGTATTTTGTATCCATTCATCGGCCGAAAAATTGAGAGAATTCTTAAAATGTTCCTTAGCATCTGCTAAAAATCCATCGATGTTAGGGATATCGCTTTGTGGCATATTGCTGGATAACATCATATCCCCATAACCATCCAAAACCACAATTAAATCAGGTTGATAGGGTAGAATTTTCGTCGCTAATTGCGCTAATTGATTCCCCGAACTATAACCAGGAACTGCAGCATTAATCACCCGATAATTCCCTTCACGAATTTTGGGGGGTAATTTCATCAACTGTTGTCTTGAAGGAACAAAAAAGGGAAACACATCCGGACGATAACTAGAGGGTGAACTTTTCTGTTGCTTGACTCGTTGTTGCAGACGAGCTTCTAATTGGTGGCTGATAGTGCTGTTATTATTAGGGTTTAATTGTCCAAAAGCAGTTGAACCCCCCAAAACAAAAATACGAATCTCATTCTTGGGTTTCGCCAAAGGAACCGGATCATTATCCCGTAGCCCTTGTTCATTGATGTAGAAAAATTCACTTTTCTGGGGACTGGCAAATTCATATCCTGTCGTTGAACTGCGTTTCAGGAGCAACTCACCCTGATCCTGATCTTTCAAGCCTTCGATGGCTTGATTGGTGGCAGTGCGAAATTGTGGTTTATAGGCTTCTATGAGGGGGGATGTGCCTTTTGTCTCATCTCCCTGTCCGGTCATTGCTAGATAGGTTTGGGCTAGAAATTCCGAGAGGACAATTAAAACAGGTATAGCAACGATAATGCCAAATACAGATATCTTAGGGCGAGTTTTTCCCTTGTTATAGTAAGAACTATTGTAATAAGAATTGTAAGAACGGGTTTTTTTAGGAAGTTTAAGCATTTAATGGTGCCTCTATAAAAATAGGTTTACAAAATTATTGGTCAAACCTTAGCATTGAATTGGGTTCAGAATCCACTTAAGATTCTCCAACTCAGTCTCCTGCAAAAATTTACTGATTCTTAGTTTAACCATCATTGGTAAAATTTATGTCTTATAAATTGCTATTTGTTTGTTTAGGTAACATTTGCCGTTCTCCCTCGGCTGAAAATATTATGAATTATCTAATCCAGCAAAAAGGACTAGATGGGCAGATTATCTGTGATTCGGCCGGAACCTCCAGTTATCATATTGGGGCATCTCCTGATCGACGAATGCGAGCGGCTGCTGCCCGTCGAGGGATAACACTGGTGGGAGAAGCTAGACAGTTTGACGTATCTGACTTTGAAAAGTTTGACCTGATTTTAGCAATGGATCGCTCCAATTATCAGGATATTTTGAGATTAGATCGAGATAATCTTTATCGAGAAAAAGTGCGCTTGATGTGTGACTATGCCAGTCAATATCAGGACAAAGAAGTACCCGATCCCTATTACGGTGGAGAAGCGGGGTTTGATCATGTAATTGATTTATTATTGGATGCTTGTGAGGGGTTGTTACAGGAAACCAGATCTCGTTGAGCAAATTAGCTCCTCTCTTGAGGCAGGGAAGCCCGTACTGTACCAAATAGATCAATGTTGGTAGTAATTGCGACGCTTATCTAACCACTGTTGTAGAATAATTGTGGCGGCACGGCGATCGACTAACCCTTTGTTATAACGAGAGTATTTTTTCTGAGACTTCAATTGAGCTTCAGCTTCGACGGAGGTTAGACGTTCGTCGATGTATTCTACGGGTAATTCTAGGGCTTTTGAGATGCGTTTAGCGAATTTTTGCACTTGTTTGGCCTGAAATCCAATACTTCCGTCCATCGAATAAGGAAGACCAATTACTAACAGTTGTGCCTCTCGTTCTTTTACCAGTTCTTGCAACTGTTGAACATCTTGCAGAAATGACTGACGTTCAATGGTGGTCAATCCTGTGGCAATTAAACCAGTTCCATCACAGCCAGCAACCCCAATACGCCGCTTACCTACATCTAAACCTAAGGCGGAAATTCGCTCCATAATCCCTTGAAAATAATATATGGTCTATTTTAATGTCGAGATTCACCACATCGGCTATGTCGATGTGGTGAATCTCGACCAACAAACAAACATATTTTAGCCTACTTAACATTTTCTACCAGAAAAAGACGGGAGGGTGAGAGCCTCCTTTTTGTAAAGGGGGGATGAAACCCGACTCGACAGGTTTTAACCTGTCGTATTCTATTTCCCTTTCTGATTCTCAATATATTTCTTGATTATATCTG
>JASJEA010000191.1 GCA_030064935.1 Crocosphaera sp.
AGGAACGGGTTTAGGATTAGCCTTATCCCGAAAATTAGCCCAACTTCATCAAGGCAACCTTACCTTAAAATCTGAATATGGGAAGGGCAGTTGTTTTACTTTAGAATTACCTATTAAGAATGCGCGAATGCGCGAATGTGCGAATTGAGAATTTATATCTTGTCGCCGACGACTTCATTCAGATAAAATAAGATTTATTACAAATTTTATATCTAAAAAAAAATGTTAACGGAAAAATTGTATCAGTTAAAAACAATGTTTTCCCAGATGGAGAAGGCATTAATTGCTTACTCTGGAGGCATAGATAGTACCTTAGTGGCTAAAATTGCTCATGATGTTTTAGGCGATCGCGCGTTAGCTATAACGGCGGTTTCCCCTTCCCTACTCCCAGAAGAACTCGAAGATGCCAAAATACAAGCCGCCACCATTGGCATTGCCCATGAATTAGTCAAAACCCATGAAATGGAGAATCCCAACTACACAAGTAACCCCGTCAATCGTTGTTATTTTTGCAAAAGTGAACTCCATGACACCCTCAAGCCTCTGGCCATAAAACGAGGCTATCCTTATGTTATCGATGGGGTGAACTCCGACGACTTAGGAGACTATCGCCCAGGAATTCAAGCAGCCAAAGAAAGAGAGGCAAGATCGCCCTTAGCTGAAGCAGGAATCACGAAATTAGAAGTTCGTCAACTCTCGCAAACCCTAGGACTACCTTGGTGGGACAAACCTGCCCAACCCTGTTTAAGTTCTCGTTTTCCCTATGGAGAAGAGATTACCGTCGCTAAACTACAAAGAGTGGGGCGGGCTGAAATTTACCTGCGTCACCTCGGTTATGCTAATTTACGGGTGCGTTCCCAAGGAGACACTGCCAGAATCGAGTTACCCTCTCAAACCATCAAAGACTTTATTGCCACCACAGATTTAAGCCAACTCGTGAGTAAATTCCAAGAATTAGGGTTTATGTACGTCACCCTCGATTTAGAAGGGTTTAGAAGTGGTAAATTAAATCAAGAGATTTTAGCCCAACCCATTGCCAATACGCTAAACTAAGCAATAATTACGGGTCAGCAGTTAAAAGAATTATGACAAAACGGGCCCTTCTTCTAGTCAACCGTCACTCTCGCCAAGGCCAAAACCGCTTTGCCCAAGCGGTGGACATTCTCAACGATCTAGGGTTTGAATTAATAGTTGTTCCCATTCAATCCTCCGAAGATTTGCCCCAACTGGTACACAAACACGGCACTAAAGTTGATTTGGTGATTGTTGGGGGTGGCGATGGAACCCTCAACAGCGTGGTAGATAGTTTAGTTGAGATGAACCTCCCTTTAGGAATTTTACCTCTAGGAACCGCCAATGATCTCGCCCGTACCCTAAAAATTCCTGTTACCATTCCCCAAGCTTGCCAAATTATTGCGGAGGGACACCTGAAATATATTGATCTCGGTTCGGTCAATGGGAAATACTTTTTCAATGTAGCTAGTTTAGGGTTAAGTGTGGAGATTACTGAAAAATTATCTAAGGGAGCTAAACGTCGTTGGGGTGTTTTAGCCTATGCCTTAACCGCTTTACAAGTAATCAGTCAAACCAATCCTTTTCATGCCCAAATTCAAATAAATGGGGAAACCATCGAGGTAAAAACCATACAAATAGCAGTGGGGAATGGACGCTTTTATGGGGGAGGAATGGCGGTGGCAGAAGATGCCACCATCGACGATCAACGCTTAGACTTATACAGTCTCGAATTAAAACATTGGTGGCAAATTTTTCCCCTTCTATGGCGACTTCCTCAAGGACAACATGGCGAATTACCTTGGGTAAGAACTCTAGAAGGGGAATATTTACAAATTTATACCCGTAAAACTCAAGACATTAACACGGATGGAGAGATTGTTACCAAAACCCCTGCTACCTTTCGAGTAATGCCTCAAAGTTTAGGCGTTTTCGTTTCCAAAAATTCCTTAATCGTTTCAGAAAATACTAACGCTTGATTTCCACTGATAAAGCGTTATTTCTTGGTTGATACACAGGAACCACTTGGGCTGAAACACCCCGTTTTTGTAGTTCTTGGACTCGTTGTTGGGCCTGTTGAGACTCTTGAAACATTCCCGCATGAATCACCCCTTCGCTTTCACGAATGAAGGCCATGGGTTCGATTATTTTGACTTGAGAGAGTAAAGAGGCTTCTTTTCCTTTGACTTGCACCCTATAAAAACGAAGGTTTCCTGTGGGTTTAGGAAGAGAGGGAGAGGGGGCAATACTATCAGTTTGGCTAGGGTTAGACTGGGGAAGAGAGGGCAAAACAGTTCCAGTTTGGGCGGGGGAAGCTTGGGGAGCGGAGAAGGTATATTCTTTAATGGGGGGGGCACTCTCTTCAGCAGGATTCACTTCTACAGAAATGGGGAGCGTTTGAGAAGGAGAGGAAGATTGAGGCGTTACCATTTTGGGAGAGGGAGGGGGGGGCAAAGGTCGATTAGAGGTGGTTTGTCCCCAACTCCCAGAAGTAGAACCCAAGGTCAATATCAAACAACATAACCATCCAGGGAACCTGGTTATCTGCTTAGCAGTCCCTTGTATCAGGGTTTTAGATTTTCTTAACATCGTTTACACCTTTAAAAACACATCCTCACACCTCGGACAATGTTGCTGTCCTTTGGTGAATCAATGACTATTTTGACATACTCCACTGACTTCTGGGAGTGGACTCTAATAATACTTTATGACGTAGGTGCAAGATTTGAGTGTGGCTAACTTTTGCCAGAGCGGAAATAGTTAAGCAGTACATATATACTAAAATTATACTCGCTGAGCATGGTAAGATAAGCCCAGGCTTAATAGAAGAAAAAGATGACAGTAAAACCAGACTGGTTAAGGGTAAAAGCGCCTCAATGGCAAAGGGTGGGCAGTGTTAAAGAGATATTACGAGATTTAGGCTTAAATACCGTTTGTGAAGAGGCTTCTTGTCCTAATATTGGGGAATGTTTCCATGCAGGGACAGCTACTTTTTTGATTATGGGACCAGCTTGCACTCGTGCTTGTCCTTACTGTGATATCGATTTTGAGAAGAAACCCCAACCCCTTGATCCCCAGGAACCCTTAAACTTAGCTGAAGCGGTTCGTCGTTTACGCCTTAATCATGTGGTGATTACCTCGGTTAACCGTGATGATTTAGAAGACGGTGGGGCTTCTCAATTTGTGCGCTGTATTGAAGCCATAGCTCAAGTTTCTCCAAATACTACCATTGAGGTTCTAATTCCTGATTTATGCGGTAATTGGGACGCTTTAGAGATTATTTTAGGGGCAAAACCACAAGTTCTTAACCATAATACGGAAACAGTTCCCCGTTTATATCGTAGAACTCGTCCTCAAGGAGATTATGGGCGATCGCTTGCTTTATTACAACAGGCTAAAATTTTAGCACCTCAACTGTACACCAAGTCTGGCATTATGGTGGGCTTAGGCGAAACAGATGCAGAAGTGCGTCAAGTAATGGAAGATTTAAGGGCGGTAGATTGTGACATTTTGACGTTAGGACAGTATTTACAACCCTCGGCCAAACATTTAGGAGTTAAGGCGTTTGTGAGCCCTGAAACCTTTGCCGCATGGCAAGAATTTGGAGAGTCTATTGGCTTTTTACAAGTCGTTTCTTCTCCTCTAACCCGTAGTTCTTATCATGCGGAACAAGTTAGGGAATTAATGAACAAGTATCCTCGTTGAACTGATTAACATTAGCACAAAGAGCAATGATAATATTAGTATCTAATAAATTTGTTGAGGAATTAAATCATTTGAATTTTATAGAAAAACTTGATTCAAATGACTCGTATTATTTTCGATTAATTGTTATTTTTTACATATTTTTTAGTAATTTCATGACGATATTTAAACATTTCTTCTAAACGAGAATCAACCCACCAACCGATTAAAAATTCGACAATTATTCCGCCAGGAATTTCATATTTTATTTCATCAGTTAATCTTGTTTGACCATTTTGTGATGTAAATTGATGTTTATGTCTCCATGATTTCATGGGGCCTATTTCTTGAATATCTACAAAAAAATATGGCTTTTCACATTCAACATGACGAGCTAACCAACGAATAGGAATGAATACTAACATCAGTTGAAATTCGGTAATTGCCCCAATATCTAAACCTCCCTCCCTTTTGATAATTTTAACTGGTTGCCAAGGGGGTGTTAAAATATCTAAAATGTCAGAGCGTTCGTGAAATTCCCATACTGTTTCAATAGGTGCATCGATTAAAGTGGTTCGTTTAAAGGTTAACATTAAAATTGAATATAGTGCATTAACTCTGATGTTATTCTAGCATTTAAGGCTAATCTTTTTTGTAAGTTTGCTAAATTTTTATAATCTCCTTTTTGTTGACGGTTTTCTATAATTTCCTCAGCAATTGAATCCGTTATTAAAGGAATTTCTTGTAATTCTTCTAAACTTGCTCTATTAATATTTATTTTTCGAGAAGTTAGTAAACTTTCAGAATCATAATAAGAAAAAGTTAAAATTGGTTTGAGGGGTTTTAAACGAGATAATGGCAGATTTAAAGCAGCCGACATATCTTCTATGGATAATATTTCTACCCCTGTTTTTATCAATTCTACTAAACTTCGAGCTTGGTGAATAGAAATTCCAGGTAATCGTAATAAGTCATCAATATTAGCCTGAGTTACATCAATTTTTATTCCCAATTCTGCAGCGATCGCTACTTCTTCTAAAGACTGAAAACGATAGTAAGGATCATTCTCAATCTGTTGACGAAGTCTTCTTTTCTTAGGATTAAGTTGTTTCGACCAGGAAGAAAACAGCATAATTTAGAGGTAAGAAAGTGTCTATACTCGTCAGGGACAGTTGTCAGCCCTTTAAGGGATAAGGCAAGTTTCAAGTGTACTTCATAAGTCCCAAAAATGCTAAACATTATTAATAATTATGAATTGTCAATTATTAATTCCCTTAGCTAATTCTATCCAACAGTTGACGGCGTTTTTGTTCAAATTCATAATCAGAAACTAACCCCTCTTCTCTCAGTTTATCCAACTCTCGTAACCCTTCAGAAATAACACCCACCTGCAAGGGTTCTATATTCTTACTATAAACAGCATGAGGATTATTTTGAGAGATGTTATTGAATTGAGCATTAAACCCTTCTTCTCCTTGTACACAATACCATACAGCATCAATGGCACAAGCAATACTAGGGATAGGCGTATTCCACAACAGTAAATAAATTACACCCCAGACAGGTTGGCCGAGATAAAATTTATGCACTCCAGCAATCGGCCAGGGTATGATAGTCGAAAGCAGGGCTAACATTATAGCTGCCCTTCGGCTTTTCGGCCTACTCAATAGAGTTTCGAGTGCTTGCATTGAACCTGGGGAAAATGGTTTAGTTAATAATATTAGTCTAATTGAACACTCAGCAGACTAAATCAAAGATTATAGTTGGGTATTTTTTTTGCACCAAGTAAAGAGCTTACCTAGAAAGGTGGTGTCCACACCGAAAAGCAAGAATTGCGCTTGCTAATATCTCAGCAAAAGCAACCTTATCGATATAGATGATTGCCTATACGAACTCAGCGTACCCAGTGAATTGCTTCTTCTAGAACCATAACACAGGTTTTGCTTTTTGCGCACTCCTCATCTAAAATCTATGATACGGTAAACCGTAGTTCTCAATCAGTTTCAACTCCTTTACAATAAAAAGCAAATTCGTTTATAGTTAACTGCGATTGATAGTACATCAGGAGAAAATCATGGGATTTTTTGATTCAGAAGTGGTTCAAGAAGAAGCAAAAAAATTATTTGAAGATTATCAATCTTTGATACAATTGGGAAGCGACTACGGTAAATTTGACCGTGAGGGTAAAAAGATTTTTATTGATCAAATGGAGTCCCTTATGGAACGTTATAAAATTTTCATGAAACGCTTTGAGTTATCAGAAGATTTTATGGCTCAAATGACAGTAGAACAACTGAAAACCCAGTTAGGACAATTTGGTATGACTCCTCAACAAATGTTCGACCAAATGAATATGACTTTAGAACGGATGAAATCTGAAATAGAAAATTAAGTATCAAACTATCTCAAATTTAATCTATAATCTAAGTCGGATTAGCCTATATTTACTAGGTAATATCTTAAAACTTTTGAGATAAAATATTAATTTAGTATTTTTAAAAATATGTATGATTTTGTTATTATTGGCGGAGGTATTGTCGGTCTATCAACGGCAATGATGTTAGGGAAAAAGTATCCTAACTCATCATTATTGATTGTGGAAAAAGAGGGTGAAGTTGCTTATCACCAAACCGGCCATAATAGTGGAGTTATTCACTCTGGGATCTACTATAAACCTGGAAGTTTTAAAGCAAAATTTACCCGCGCTGGAAGTCAGTCAATGGTGGAATTTTGTAAACAATATGATCTCCCTTATGAGGTATGTGGTAAGGTAATTATTGCCACTAAAGAAGAAGAGTTGCCTCGCTTAAATAATCTCTATAAAAGAGGCATAGAAAATGGCCTACAGGTTAAAAAAATTTCCCCAGAAGAAGTCAAAGAAAAAGAACCCTATGTGAGTTGTTTAGCTGGAATTTATGTCCCAACTTCCGGTATCGCTGATTATAAAAAAGTTTGTCAAAAATATGGTGAAATTATTAAACAACAGGGAGGAGAGATAAAATTAAATACTAAAGTCATTAAAATAAAAAACAGTGATAACGCTAAAGTATTAGAGACAAACCAAGGAGAAATTGAAGGGAAATTTATTATTAATTGTGCAGGGTTGTATAGCGATCGCATGGCCGCATTAGATGGTGTAAACCCCCAAGCTAAAATCGTTCCCTTTCGCGGGGAATACTATCAATTAAAGCCCGAAAAACAATATTTAGTCAAAAGTCTCATTTACCCCGTTCCTAACCCTGAATTTCCTTTTTTGGGGGTGCATTTTACTCGTATGATTGATAGCAGTGTTCATGCCGGACCTAATGCCGTTTTAAGTCTGAAAAGAGAAGGGTATAAAAAGACTGATTTTGACTTACAAGAATTTGCAGAAGTTATTAGTTATCCTGGGTTTTGGAAGTTAGCAATTAAACACGCCGATGAAGGGATAAAAGAGATAATTCGCTCCTTTAGCAAGGCAGCTTTTGTCAACAGTTTACAGGAATTAATTCCTGATGTCACGGCCGATGATATTATACCTTGTGAAGCAGGGGTTAGAGCGCAAGCTTTAAAAGTAGATGGGAAGCTAGTGGAAGACTTTTTAATCATTCAAGATGAGAGGGCTTTGCACGTTTGTAATGCCCCTTCTCCTGCTGCCACTGCATCTCTAGAGATTGGTAAATATATTGTTGCACAAATTCCAGAAGCCAATTAGAATATGCGAGTTTAGAATGCGCGAATTACCTCCACCTTTATAGTAGATAGTAACTATCATTCAACTCAGGTTAAGATAAAAGGGCTTAATAATATTAAGCCCCTACATTTAGGATGGTTTGTTATCGGTTATAATCCAGCGGTTGTTTGGGCAAATAAAGCAGAAAAGTCTTTAGTAATAGATATGCCATCTTCTGGTTTACTAATAAGATCAAATGCCTTATTTTTAGCCTTACTTTCCTGCAATGCTTGTACCACAACTTCTGCTACATCTTCCCTAGGAATTGAGGTGGGAATACCCTGAGGAGGATTGTTTAATAAAGTATCATCTTTTCCCACAATTAATTCTCGTTTTCCTCCTGGTTCATTAATCAAACCTCCGGCACGAATAATAGTATAATCAATGCCTGAATTAATTAAATATTCCTCTGCTTTGCGCTTCCAAATCAGAATCTTACCATCACCTATTTTATTAAGCATATGATTTTCATTAGTTCCTCCCATTGAACCCACTAAAACAATCTGTTTAATGCCTAAATTTTTAGCAATATCAATCTGATTTTTTTGCCCTATCCAGTCAACTTGTTCCGGTATTTCTCCAGTCTCAAAATAAAATTCTGGTCGTTCTCCCTCTTTGGGTGGAGCTTTCATTTTCGGGATGGCACTGGTAACAATAACTAAAGCATCACAGCCTTTTAAAGCAGATTCTAAGCTAGATTGATCGGTAATATTTCCTATAATAAAACCATCTGTTGAGCCAAATAATTCCTTGACTTTTTCTTCATTACGTGCAAATCCGATGACTTCAAATTGATTAGTAATTTGACGCAGTTTTTTAACAACAATTGCTCCTGTTCTTCCCGTTGCACCGGTTACACAAACTTTTTTGACTGACATAATTTACCAAAGAGACAATATTATATAGAATATCCTTTTAATGATTTCTCTGGCAACATAATCAATCAAGCAAGACCTTAATATTAACCTGATTTCTCTCTAAGGCAATTTAGAGACAACAAACTCAAATAAGAAGTCTCAAACCCTCATTATCTCCTTTGAAAAATCATCACTGCTAACTGCTAACTCCCAACACCGAACTCACGTTTATTTAATGTCATTATTATGGCAATTATTATAGGATCGAGATAAAAGATTTAGGATATGTCATAACCCCTGATCGATAACTAATGATGATACAACTTTCAGCAAAACCAAAAGAAACTGTCTCCAAAGACTCAGTAGAAACCACAACCCTCGACGTTCAGGGAATGAAATGTGCGGGTTGTGTTAAAGCAGTAGAAAGACAACTAACACAACAATCTGGCGTTGTTTCTGCTTGTGTTAACCTAATCACAGAAATTGCCGTTATAACCTACGAACCGACAACCATTCAACCCCAAACCTTAGCCGACAAATTGACAAAAGTAGGGTTTCCCTCAGACATTCGCGCCTCACAAACCCTGACTCCACAACAAATCAAGGATAATAATAGTCAAAAACGGAAAAAAGAAGCACAACAACAAAAAATAACCCTTATTACAGCAGCTATTTTATTAATTCTTTCAACCCTAGGGCATTTAGAACATTTAGGAGGTCCAAGTATTCCCATCTTAAACAGTTTAGGGTTTCATTGGGGACTTGCCACCCTAGCCCTAATCATTCCCGGACGAGAAATTATCATTGATGGTTGGCGAGGATTAGCTCACGGAATGGCCAACATGAATACCTTAGTAGGGTTGGGAACCGTTAGTGCTTATCTAACCAGTGCTGTTGCCTTCTTATTTCCGAGTTTGGGTTGGGAATGCTTTTTTGACGAACCGGTGATGTTATTAGGCTTTATTTTATTAGGGCGTACCCTGGAAAAACAGGCCAGAAACCGCGCCTCATCAGCGTTAGAAACTTTAATTGCTCTACAACCTGCCATTGCCCGTTTAATCGGTGATCCTTCTTCCAACGACACTTCTAGTATAGAAATTCCCGTCGAACAAGTGAGAGTTGGGGAATATATCAAAGTTTTACCAGGGGAAAAAATACCCGTTGATGGAGAGATTATCACAGGAGAAACCACCATTGATGAATCCTTAGTTACAGGAGAATCCTTACCCGTTGTCAAAACAGCAGGAGAGAAAGTAATTGGAGGAACCTTAAACCAGTCAGGGGTAATCACCCTCAAAACCACAGAAGTTGGAGAAAATACCACCTTAGCCCAGATTATTGCGGCTGTGGAAACCGCTCAAACCCGTAAAGCCCCCATTCAACAGTTAGCCGATACCGTCGCTGGGTATTTTGCCTATGGGGTGATGGGAATTGCTACCCTAACCTTTTTCTTTTGGTTTAGCATGGGAATCCATTTATTTCCCCAAGTCTTAACCGTCTCAAATCATCATGACATGGTGATGGGAGCAACCTATCCTTTGTTACTCAGTTTAAAACTAGCGATCGCAGTTTTGGTCGTCGCTTGTCCTTGTGCTTTAGGGTTGGCGACTCCTACCGCTATTTTAGTAGGAACAGGAATCGGTTCAGAACAAGGCTTATTGATTAAAGGAGGAGATGTACTAGAAAAAGTTCATCAACTCGATGGCATCATTTTTGATAAAACAGGAACCCTAACAGTTGGCCATCCCACTTTAACTGATTGTTTTGCTCTTGAGGATATAGACGAGTCAACCTTAGTGCAACTAGCTGCAACCGTCGAAAGTGGAACCAATCACCCCCTAGGATTAGCAATCATCGATGCTGCTACAACAAAAAACTTGCCCTTACTCAAAGCAGAGAATTTTTATACAGAAACAGGAACAGGAGTTCAAGCAACGGTTGCAGGGCAAAGGGTTTGGTTAGGTAATCAGTCTTGGGTTAAAGAGCAAGGGGTGAATTTTGATGATTTTGGCCAGCGCAAAGCCCCATCTTCAGGTCAAAACTTCAACAGTTTGCTCCAGGAGTTAACCCAAGCAGGAAAAACCGTTATTTATGTAGGAGTAGAAGAGACAATCAAAGGAATTTTAGCCCTGAAAGACGAGTTAAGGCCTGATGCCAAAAAAACAGTCTCAGAATTGCAAAAACGAGGCTTAGAAGTAATTTTGTTAACAGGGGATCATCCGCAAGTTGCCCAAGCAATCGCTTCACAGTTGGGCATTGAGCAAGTATTTGCGGAAATTCGTCCTCATGGGAAAGCCGCTATGATTGAAGAGTTACAGAAAAGCCAAAAAGTCGCTATGGTTGGAGATGGTATTAATGACGCACCAGCTTTAGCACAAGCCACCTTGGGCATTTCTTTACAAGGAGCCACCGAAGTAGCGATGGAAACGGCTGATATTGTTCTCATGAGCGATCGCCTCTGGGACGTAGTAACCGCCATCGAATTAAGTTTAGCCACTTTTAGAAAAATTCGTCAAAATCTGTTCTGGGCTTTAGGCTATAATACACTTGCCATTCCTATTGCAGCAGGAATTTTATTGCCCAGTTTTGGCTTTATTCTCGGCCCTGCCTTTGCTGCGGGTTTAATGGCTTTTAGTTCTGTTACGGTAGTGAGTAACTCCTTACTACTCCGTTATCAGTTTTACCGTTAAGGGCAATAGGGAAAGAAGAATTGTTATCATATTGTTTTGAATATAAACAGTGAAAATGTTTTAACCTCTCTTCCTTTCCCTCGGAACTATCAAAGGCACTCCTCTCTTAATTTAAACTTGGTTT
>JASJEA010000192.1 GCA_030064935.1 Crocosphaera sp.
CAACCACCTAGGGCTAGGTAGGCACAGGGAAAGAGTAATAACCCAGACCAACCTACGAAAACAAAGCGATCGCGTTTTAACCAGTCATCGAGGACATCAAACCATCCTCTTTCCGGTGCGCGTCCGACTGCAATAGTCATGGACAAAATCTCCAAATCAATATAAGGACAGAGTTTATGGATTCTCCAATACGATCCAATACAGTCTAACTCGTAACTATTAAGCAGACTTTTGGCCGAAATGTGAGAAAACGTTACTTTTCTTAACTTACACTATCTTAATAGAAAGGGTTGATTTTTTTCAACTGAATTCTTAATAAAATATAAAGATTATCTCCAAGCCATTCCTAACCTGGGTTGTGCTAAATTTGATCTGATAACAAGTAGCGAAGGCATTTAGCAAGAGAAACCTTAATGATTAGTATTGACTTAGCCTTAAAGTACACTCCTATCCCTATTTCGGTACAACGGAAGGAAATTGAAGACGCACAAAGCCTCTATCAGCAGATTATCACTGCTATAAAATCATCCACCCCTGAGTTGATCGAGTTAACTTGTGAGAAGCAAACCGAGAAAAAGGTAGCAGTCATGAGCGATCAGATCAGTGCTGTTATTATTTCTCAGAAAGACGGAGGGGCTGCAGCAGGGAGAGTTCCTGGATTCTTCTCTATGGTTGAAGCTGAACAATAGATGATTTAACCCAAGTATCGGGAATAGTTGAGCTTTTAAGCATTGAGTCCTATTCCTCGTTTTCTTGGAGTATAATGCCACCACCGAGAACAAGTTCTCCTTCATAAAACACCGCAGCTTGTCCTGGGGTAATACCAAATTGAGGCTCATCAAACACCAATTTAACCCGATGATCTGTCATTGGAATTACTGTAACAGGAACCGCAGGGGAACGATAACGCACTTGTACCTCTGCCATGATGGGGGAAGTGGGTTCGGGAACGGAAACCCAATTAAGTCTTCCCACGAGACAATCGGAACGACCACCAGCCGAACGGTTGCCCACAATGACCCGATTCATCACTGCATCTAATTTAACCACATATAGGGGTTCTGGGGCCGCAATCCCCAAACCTCTCCGTTGTCCAATGGTATAGTGATGGATGCCTTGATGAGTACCGACAACCTTCCCATCGAGATCGACGATTTCCCCTTCTCTGGGTTTAATATATTGATCTAGAAAGGTTGCCATAGAGCCATGAGCTTCAATCAAACATAAATCTTGGCTTTCAGGTTTATTAGCGGTTTTAAGGTCAAATTTTGCCGCAATAAGGCGGGTTTCTTCTTTTGTTTGTTCTCCTAATGGGAAAATAGTCCCCTTTAAGATGTCTTGAGGGAGATCGTATAAAAAGTAAGATTGGTCTTTGTTGCGATCGACTGCCCGTAACAATTGATATCGTCCTCGTGACTCTTCATAATGGATACGGGCATAATGTCCTGTAGCAATGCGATCGCAGTTAAAAGCTTCTTTGGCATGGGCTAACATTGGTCCAAATTTCACCGCACGATTACACTGAGAACAAGGTAAAGGCGTGATACCTGATTCATATCCTGATACTAAATAATCCACAATATTCGCTTGAAATAAGTCCCTTGTATCTACTACATGGTGAGGAATGCCCAACTGTTCACAAATAAAAGCAGCATCAACCATTCCCTCAGAACAACATTGTCCTTTTCCTTTCATCAACCACAGGGTTAAGCCAATGACTTCATATCCTTGCCGTTGCAAACTCGCCGCAGCAACGGAACTATCGACTCCACCAGATAAACCAACGACCACTTTATCCATTGTTATAACATTGCTTGAAAACTGTCTTTAGCTCTTTCTAGGTTAACATTTGCCAAAAAAAAGAGTTCCCAGCCTCCAACTTAAGGGACCACTAATTCTAAAGTCGCGCATTGCGATTGACATTTTCAAAATTTTGTGTAATACTTGGGTTTAGCATTGAAAAATGCGGGTGTAGCTCAGTGGTAGAGCGTCACCTTGCCAAGGTGAATGTCGCGCGTTCGAATCGCGTCACCCGCTTAAGTGATGAAAAACTTAGGGTAAGTCAGTAGGAATGGTTGGCAGTAATTGACAGGGTTAGGGGAAGTTGGTAAGTCCAGGCCGATGATTCCTGATTTTTTCATTCTTAATGTATTGTTACAAGTTCCCCAAATTAAAGTTGCCGCCCAATTACCCAAATCAGAAGGGTTGCTATGTGAATAATAAATATGAAATAACATAAAGTTGGCTTGACCAGAAAATCAGGGGTTCAAGCCCCGCCCTTGAGGGCGCACAGTCTAAGTGTTTTTGTGCTCTAGTAATCTTACGCCAAAAAATATAGCGTCAAATGATAGTTTTAGAGTTCAAGGTAAAAGGGAAAACAAAGCAATATCTAGCCATCGACGAAGCCATAAGAACATCCCAATTTGTTCGTAATAAGTGCTTGCGTTATTGGATGGATGGTCAGAAGGTTAATCGTGCTGAACTCTATCGGTACAACACCAGATTACGTTCTGAGTTTTCCTTTGTTAAAGACCTAAACTCTCATGCCAGCCAAGCCTCTGTAGAAAAATGCTGGTCATCAATAGCTAGATTCTTTGATAATTGTAAGACGCACTCAAGACAACAAATCCCTGGCAAAAAAGGTTATCCACGTTTCAAGAAAAATGCTCGTTCAGTTGAGTATAAAACCAGTGGATGGAAGCTTTTAGACCCGAAACATATTGAGTTTACTGATAAAAAAGGCATCGGAAAACTCAAGCTAATTGGAACTTGGGATTTAGCTTTTTATCCTCAAGATAAAATTAAGCGAGTTAGGTTAGTGCGTAGAGCAGATGGTTATTATTGTCAATTCTGCATCTCTATTGATGTCAAAGAAGAATTAGTGCCAACTCATAAAACGATTGGTTTAGATGTTGGTTTAAAGGAATTCTATACTGATTCAAGGGGAAAAACTGAACCCAACCCTAGATTTTATCGTCAAGGAGAAAAACGATTAAAGTTTCATCAACGGCGTGTTTCTCGCAAAAAGCGACTGCGTAATTCGGCTTCGCAAGCCGAATGTAAGACGCACTCAAGACAGAAAGGCTCAACCAACCGTAAAAAAGCCATTAATCAACTTGGCCGTAAACATCTCAAAATAAGTAGGCAACGTGAAGAACACGCAAAGAGACTTGCCCGTTGCGTAATCCAATCTAACGATTTGGTAGCCTATGAAGATTTGAGAATCAAAAACTTAGTTAAAAACCACTGTTTAGCCAAGTCAATTAATGATGCTGGTTGGTATCAATTTAGGAAATGGTTAGAGTATTTTGGGGAAAAAATGGGCAGGGTAACTGTTGCAGTTAATCCTGCTTATACTTCTCAAAATTGTTCTAATTGTGGGGCTGTCGTTAAAAAATCCTTATCTACAAGGACTCATGTTTGTGCTTGTGGATGCCATTTAGATCGAGACGAAAACGCAGCCATAAATATTCTTAATCGAGCCTTGGGTACTGTAGGGCATACAGGAACCTGGATCTTAGATCCGAACGCGTGACTGAGATTTGTCCTCTACTTTTGTTGGAGCAATCCTGCATCAGCAAGACCGGTCGTTGATTGAAGAATCCCCGTACCTTTAGGTCGGGGAGTGTCAAAAAATGTGAACTCTGTATATTCTTTGCTGTTATCTTGAGTGCGTTTTTGGCCCTGTTTGTCCCAACTCTTGTCATCCCGTCAAATATTTTCTAGTTTTCCTTACTGGAATCTATCCAATTGAAAACCGCTATAAGAATGAGTTGAGCAGGGAGCGTGCAATTCTCTTGATGATACAAAAATTAGTTAGGGTTGGCGGAAAAGGTTTCAATTTCATCCAACTTTTTCAAGGGATAATCAGTATTTAAGTAGGATACTTGAGACTCTAAGATATCGCAATAATGAAGGACAAGGTTTAACCCCTCTTCCTGTGATAAATGGGCTGTAGTTGAATTAAACGTTTGTAAGATTTCTCCCTCAATACCTTGATAACGATCTAATTCTTGTCTGAGTTGGCTTAAATATTGGGTTCCTTCCCCTCCCTCAGAGATCGCCAATTCTAAAATGGAATCTACATAAGCTTTAACATGAGGATGTTTGACTCCTTCTGTGGCCGCAGCATAGAGTAAGTCCCCATTCAAATAGTCGAAACTAGGAACCAATAAGGTTTCTCCCTCTTGTTGAAACACCTGTAATCCCAATACTGGACGAACTTTTAATTCTTCATTTCTTACCCGATGGCTGATTTTTTCGATTAAGGCAATCATGGCTAAAATCACCGAAGGTAAGTTACTATCAAGACATCTTATTTCTACAGTCCCCAACCCATTGAGACGAATAGGATTCCAAGAAGACTTAAGAAAGCTGCCCCCAGCCTCAAGAAACTGTTGACGGTTAATCCCTACTTTTTCCATTGCTTGTAACCAAGTGTGAAAACGATTAAATTGATTTTCTACCAAAGTTTCCACAGAATCGGCATAGGGCATTAACCCCCCCACTGCTGGCAAATGGGTATAAACCCCTTCCCATCCAAACTTTTCACTGCCTCGGTAACGGATAGTATGGGATGCAACTCCCATCGATTCCCCTTCATAATAAGGGCAAGCTCTTCCCAAGGCTATCAAAGCCGAATCTAAGGCAGTGGCTAGATTATAGATATTAAGTAATTCTTCTCTATCTTCTGATGAAGACTCATAAGTTACCCCCAATCTTCGATTAATGACTCCTTTGGGTACTTCTAGATGGACGTGGGTTCCGGTACATTTTCCTGCGTGTAGAAACCGCTCATAACCAACAGTTCGCGCTTGAATATGATAGTTTGGTTTATCTCTCATCACTGGCATAATATGAAGGGGATAGCTAGATAGGGGATAGAGTCGCAACCCCATCTGATGACTTGCAGTGATAGCTAACTGGAGATTTTGTAAATAAACTTTACCTAGTTCTTGACTAGAATAGCAGGGGGGTGTGTTTATTTCCACCATATTCTTCACAAATTCCGGCACGAAATAGTGTCGGTCATAGCCTTTATCTTCGGCTAAAGTTTGACAAGTTTGCAAAAATTCGTCAGCCCAATTGCCTAATTTGCCCCTTTCGTCGACTAAAAAATATTCTTGTTCTAGGCCAATCCGTCGTTTTACATCATCATTTTTTTCCATCTCTTTGTGTTTAATTTTTTATTTCAAAAAGCAGTGGTGCTACTCAATTTAATGGAGGGAATTGAGAGGATATGACTCTATTATCTCTTAAAAACTCCCCCACTTCAAGATAGATTTTATCCTTTGAGAAGACCTCTAATGATAATTACACTGTTGATAACTTTGCTGCAGAGGCTTAGTTCCGTAACATTGTTTTGTCTGAGGAAAAGGCGATCGCCATGTATGATCAAGTCCTGATGTATAATCAAGAAGATGTGTAAAAAGAACTAAATATGAGTCAATCAACGACCATTTATCCAGGGGAAGTTTTTGCAGACACTCAAGTTTTTGATACAGGGATTCGTCAATTAATCCCTCATTATGATCTCATGCTTGATACCCTTATTGCTTGTGTTCCTAAAAATGCTCATCGTCTTTTAGATTTAGGTTGTGGTACAGGAGAACTAAGTCTCAAATTACTTAAACATTGTCCTGAGGCTAAAGTGGTGGCCGTTGATTATTCTCCTAGAATGATTGAGTATGCGATCGCTAAATTACAACAAGCTCAACTTAATGATCGTGTTACCTTCATTCAAGCAGATTTTGGAGCATGGGGAAATGGGGAAATAAAAGAGGAAATAGGAACTAATTTTGATGCCAGTGTTTCTTCTTTAGCAATTCATCATCTCACTGATGAAATGAAACAGAAGTTATTAACTTGTATCAGTAAGAATTTAGTAGAGGGCGGATGTTTTTGGAATGCTGATCCAATTTTACAAGAATCTCCACAATTACAAGACACTTACTTAAAATTAAGAGAACAATGGACAATTAATCAAGGCAAAACTATTGATGATGTTCGTTCAAACATAGGTAATAGTGAACCTCAAGGTTATTCAGGACAAGATCGTTTAGCCAGCTTAGAAACCCATTTAAGTATGTTGTCTTCAGCAGGATTTAAGACGGTTGCTAATCCGTGGCGATTTTTTGGATTAGCTATTTTTGGGGGTTGGGTTTAATTATAATAATAAGGTAAATATGATCAATGTTACTTGTGAATGATGTTAATTCTGTCTTCAGCTAAAACCTTAGTGTTTAACGATGGTTTTACTGTTGGTGCAACTACACAGCCTATTTTTTAAGAAGAGAGTTGTTATTCAGCTTTAATTCTCTCTTAATGACGGATAAGATAAAGTTGTGTCATAGGTTAAATTGTTGCTAAAAAGTGCTATGAGTAAACCCATTTTTGAAATTGTAGACGAATTACCTGCCGATAACATGACAGTAAAAGTCTTGAAAACCCTTGATTTTGTGGTTCCTGGAGAATGGGATAACTTAGTTGGGTTCGAGAATACCATTCGTACTGTCACAGGAGAAACAGACGAGGAGATGATCCAAGCAATTGGCGATCGCGCGGTTTACCTTTTCAATGATAAATCCCAAGGCTATCAAACTGCATTATGGTTATATCAAACCGTTGATAGTAGTGACAGTGCGTTAGGTGCGGCGGCATTAGCCAATAAAATTGGCGAAAAAGTCTCATTTCTTGGATTTTTAAACCGTATTACTCCCAACCCGGATAAAGCCCAAGCTATTGATTTATGTTTAAAATTAGTAACAGAGTTAGTGGCTTTTTGTCAGATTAATGGCATTCCTGGGGACAGTATTGGGGATTTTGTCGGCTCTTTGGGAGATTATAGTGGAGAATCTTTGATGAGAATGGCAGCTTTGGTCTGTTTAGATGGATTAATTCCCTTAGGACCTGATTTTATTCTCAAGGTGGAATCGAGTCTCAATAATCTTTCTCCTAAAGAATTAGACAATAACGGCACCTTTAAAAATCTAAAAGAAGCCATCCCTGGCAATCAAACCAGTAGTCAATTGGATTTTATCGGTGAAAGTTTTGACTCTGTTAAAGGTTGGATGTCGGGATTTGTGCAAGAGAAGAATGTTAACCCAGAGCAACTTTTTAGTCGCTTTGGAAGGTTTATCGAATATTCGGAGGATAAATTAGACTATCTCGCAGCCTTTTTAGATATGACGACTAATTATTATGAACATACCGGAACTCAAACCTTAGCCAGACGGTTAATTGAACGGGCTGTGGCCGAAATTTAGGGTAACTTTTCTTAAATAAAAAAGATGGAGGGGCCGCTTAACCCGTAAACTAAGGATGGCCATATATTTGGTGGCGCACTTAGAAACCATTTAAGGAAACATCATGGCAACTCCATCGGATCAAACACAAAAAAAGCCCCTAGAAATTAAAGAAATTCAGGAATTGGCGATCGCTATCTCTGCAAAAAGTCTCAATCCCACCATGTTGTCTCAAGAGTTTCTGAAGCAAACTGGTATTGTACCGAGCGACTGGGAACTGGGAAAACAACCTGTTTTGGGACAAAATCTTTCACAAGTGACTTTTCAAAATGGGCTCAGTATTGTTGCGCAACCGCGAACCATTACTTTCATGGAATCTTTGGGAAGCAAAAAACCCGATGAACTCAATCTTGCTAATGTTGCGCGTCAATATGTGGAAAAACTATCTAATGCAGAATATCAAAGTTTATCCATTACGCCAAAAAGTTTAGTTCCTTTTCCCGACAATAATGAAGGGGCAAGAAACTTTATTACCAAAACATTATTGTCTCCTGGAGCTTGGCAGCAATACGGCAATGCACCACTACAAGCTGGTTTAAACTTACTTTATCAGCTTGATCGGTGTCAATTTAGTTTAAGTATTAATGAGGCTAAAATCCAAATGCCTGATAAATCTGCTATTCCTGCGTTGTTATTTGCTGGTAATTTTAATTACAATTTAGCATCAGAAAATCCTCAAGAAATGATTGCTAAGTTGAAGCAGGGAATTGATACTTGGCAAAATGATTTAAACGCATTTCAAGAAGTTGTTAATCAAAGGTTTTTAGCTCAACAACAGCAAGCAAGTCTCTTTCCTACAACCTAGTTAATCATTCTGTAATAGGTGAACAGTAATTAGCAGTAAGTATTAAGTTTGTTAGTAGATAAGGCTAGGATTGATAGTTGATTTCTCTAAATTTATTATTAATTATCTGTTTGATATTTCTGATCTATAACTTATTACTTATTACTTATTGCTGGTTACTTAAAACAGGATAAATTTGTCAAAATAATAGAATGAATATTATTGTAAAATGCTAGAAATAAAACTGGCTTCTCAAGATAATTCCTCAGCCAAAATTGTTACATTTTTAACCCTTTGTATTGCTTTAATTTGTATTGCTTTTGCTCCTATTTTTATCCGATTTAGTGAAATAGAATTAGGAGCAAATGGGACAGTTTTTAACCGTTTATTTATTTTTGTAGTGGTTTTTGGATTCATGCAAACCATTACAAGAAGATATAATGGGCCAGAAGAAGTTACTTTAACATCCCCCTTAACCCGTAAACATTGGATTCTTTTATTATTCGTTGGGGTTGTTTCAATTATCTCCTTAGGACTTTGGGCCATTTCTTTAGAATATACCAGCGTTGCTAAGTGTATGTTGCTGAATAATTTGACTCCAATTTTTACCAGTTTGGGTGCTTTTTTGTTTTTAGGAAAACGCTTTGATGCTAAATTTATTATCGGTATGATTATTGCTTTATCGGGAGCAGTTTTTTTGGGGTTAGAAGATTTACAAGGTAGTAGTGGTCATTTAATTGGTGATTTTTATGCTATTTTGTCAGCCGTTTTTTTGGGCATTTATTTTTTAATAGTTGAACAGTTAAGAACTCGTTTTTCTGCTACAACTATTTTACTTTGGCGATGTGGAATTGGTAGTTGTTTATTGATTCCTTTAGTTTTATTAACTGAAGAAAAGTTATTTCCTAATACTTGGCAAACTTGGTTAGCAGTCATAGGATTAGGAATTATCTCAGAGGGTTTAGGACAAAGATTATTGGCAGATTGTTTAGATAAATTATCCTCTAGTTTTATTGCGATGTTCCTATTATTAGAACCTATTATTAGTGCTATGTTAGCTTGGGTTATTTTTGCAGAAGCATTAAATTCAACAACTTGGATGGGATTTGTTATTATTTTAACAGGAATTTATCTCGCACAATTGAGTCATTCTGCTGTTCATGAATCTTGATTATTCTAGTCAACTGAATGCTTGATTACATGATTATGGATGTTTCTCATAACTCAGAATTAACTATCAACTGATTCCTTATTATCTTTTAAAAAATTGTCTAAGCTGTTCAAGTTACTATATTTTTATAAATCATGAGAAAACCAAGCAAATATATAAAGTTATTACCCACTTTTTTAACTGTTTTTGGTCTAAGTTTAACCCTAAATTATTCAATTATTGAGTCTAGGGTATCTGCACAAATTACTGATTATCAATCAAATGAATATCTTGCACAAGCTAATATAACAGTTAGAGATTTACAGGGATTTAATGGGGTTATTAAATCTTTAGCCATTAGTTCTGATGGTAAACTATTATTAGTAGGAACAGGAGATGGTTTAATTAGTGCGATTGATTTAGAAAACAAAGAACTTCTCTACGATAAAGCAGTTTTAGTTAATAATTATTCTTCCATTGCTTTTAATTTAGAAAAAGATATTTTTGCAGTTGCTGATGATAAAACAGTGATTATCTTGAGTGTATCTAATGGTCGAAAATTACGTTTTCTGAGAAAACATACCGGAAAAGTTAGTGATGTTGCGATTAGTCCTCATGGAAAACATCTTGTTAGTGTTAGTGGGGATGATCGCACGATTAGAATTTGGGATCTCGACTCTGGAGAACTAATTCAAACCATTGGGGCGAATATTGGACCGACTACCAGTGTACAATATACTCCAGATGGGACTATGTTTATTACAGGTGCGATTGGAAGCGATCGCACGTTTAAGTTTTGGGATGCAAAGACGTTTGAGTTGTTAAATACGTCTCCTCAACAACCTGGATTTATTCATGATTTGAAAATTAGTAATGATGGGACACAATTAGTCGCTGCAGTGCGAAATTTTGTTAAAAGTTGGGATTTAAGTACATTACAGGAAATCAGATCAATAAAAGGTCCTAGATTAGATATTAATATGATTGCTATTTCTCCTGATAATCGTACCGTTGCAACTGCGAATAAGGAAGGGACTATTATGTTATTTGATTTAGTGACAGGACGACAAATAAACACCTTACAAGGACATCAGGGATGGGTTTTATGTCTTGAGTTTAGTCCTGATGGTAAGTATCTTTATAGTGGTGCAGAGGATAAAATTATTAAAGTTTGGCAACTACAACCATAGTCATTTTTCAAAGAGGATGGGATGGAATTAACTCGAATCATTGATGCTTTTTTATCTCCTGTCTCGTTTCAAGATTGCTATCTAAGTTTAGGGATTTTATTGAGTTATGGTTTAATTGTTTTACCACTGGGATTTAAAATCGGTTTCTTAAGCTGTAAATTACCTAATTTTTCATGGCAGCATTTTGGGAAAATTCCTCAACTTTTTGTAATTCCAGCTTTTATAGAAGAATTAATTTTTCGGGTTATTTTATTACCTCATTCCTTGAAAAACATAAATCATTTTCAAGGATTATTTTGGATAATTTTAAGTCTAGTATTATTTATTGTTTATCATCCTTTAAATGCTATCTTATTTTATCCTCAAGGTAAAGGGTTATTTTCAAACCCTATATTTCTTTTTTTTGCTGGATTATTAGGAATTGCTTGTACCATTAGTTATGAAATAACCGCTTCTCTTTGGCCACCTGTGGTGATTCATTGGTTAATTGTTGTTACTTGGTTATTGTTACTTGGAGGTGAAGAACAATTAAATAAAAAATCAGTTGCAGATACAGATATTAGTAATTAGTTATTGAACTTGTAGCGATCGCAATCTATTAATAGCAGCAGCTAATTCAAAACGACGAAA
>JASJEA010000193.1 GCA_030064935.1 Crocosphaera sp.
CCTCGCCATCCCTCGACGGCTTTTCATCCCCTTGAAAGAGGAGGTTTGGAACCCTTATTTTCGGTCACTAATATTTTTTTCACCGACTTTCTCTTAACCTCTGATAGATTCTAAATTTAGGCGTGATTCTTTTAAGAGTAGTTCAATATCCTCTTGATCTTGGGGATATATTTTGGTGGTTTGAGTAATTTCTAAGGCCAATTGATGTTCAAAAATAAGAGGGGTTTGTTTTGCAGTGTCCACCATTCTCTGAGAAATCGTTTTCATAATGTTGGTAGTACCCATTTTTTGAAAAAGAATTACAAATTTATCGTTATCCCATCTCGCCAAGACATCTGTAGCTCTAATAGACGCTTTGAGGCGTTTGCTTATATCTTTTAGAAGATTATCAGCGATCTTCTGACCTACAGTATTTTTAATGGCTTCAATATCATTCATTTTCACAAAGATTATACTGAAAGAAGATTGACTATTTTTAGCTTCTTGAACAGCAGCAAATAATGCTTTTTTAAATATTTTCTGGCTGGGTAAACTGGTAACATGATCCTGAATAGTTGAATTAGAAGCAATATTTTGGGGATTAGTATTTGAGGAAGGAATCCTCATGGATAGGGATTTATTATTTGTTGTGATTTTTTTAGGTGAAGGCTGATTAATATGAATATTTATTGGCAGATATTTATTAATCATCTGTAGTAACACTTCTTTGGTAAAAGGCTTAGCTAAATAGTCGGTTGCCCCTGCTGTTTCCATATTTTCAGGAGTCAACATTTTCTCGTTTCCACTGATCATAATGATAGGGATATTCTTGAAAAAAGAACTTCCTTTTATTATGCGACAAAGTTTATTTCCATTGATGCCAGGCATGGAAAAATCGATTAAGATTAAATCTGGCTTGAATTCAAATAAACAGGGAAGAGACTGGGTAGGTTGAGCAACTGTAATGACTTCAAATTGATCACTACTCAAATAAGCTTTAATCATGTCTAAAATCGTTGGACTATCATCAATACAAACAATTTTATAGGTTTTCTGTTGTGTCGTTTGAGGTTTGAGATAATGATTAATATAAGGTTTTTCTGTTACTTGTTGCTTCTTAAGTTGGGATCTTTTTGTCAAACGAGAAATGAGTGGCAGTTTATCTAAAGGAGTTTGAGGTGGTTGTAATTTTAGAATATTATTTTCAAAATAGGGCAGCAATAATTGACCAACTTTTAATTCATCTTGCTTTAAAAATAGACTAATTTCTCGTAATGTTTTCCCCTCCATAACTTTAACCAATTTTCCTAAAGCCGTGGGGTTAATATTTCCAGAAGGGACTTTTTGTTGTATCAAATAAGGATTAGGACAAAAAAGACGCTGGTAGGGAGAAGTGATCACATGAGAAAGTATTTTCCATGCTTTCATTCTGATCACAAAAGTTTCCAATAAAGTTGAAATAGCTAAGAGATGATCTCCTTTGAAGTTTGTCTGATTGGAAGATTGATTATCATTATTATTATGCCAATTATATTCTCCATCTCTTAACCATAAATAAGATTCTACAGCATCTTTAATTAAATCTGTACTCAGCATAAATATCTCATCAGCAGTTAAATAATTTTTATCCTTTAAACGCTTAAAAATATCGGGTATAATCAGATTACTTGAGTGAATATTGTTAGCCAATTTTGGGATAAATTTAGCGATCGATCCTTTATTATGACGGAGTAAATAATGTTGAATAGTATCTAGAGACTGTAAGGAATGGCTTGCATCCTGTAGCATTCCCTCCACAAAGTAGAAGTTCCAAGTGACCTCATTAGCTGTAATTGTCAGATGACCAGTTTTACCTTGATCGGCAACATTTTGTAAGAGTTGAATGGGTTGAAAATTGTTGTTCATGATTAATTTAGAATTTAGAAACTATACTCAGGTTTAGAAAATTGTTTTGAGGGTTTGCAGTAATTCCTGTTCGTTGTAAGGCTTAGAGAAATAAGCAGACGCGCCTAAATTCATGGCTAATTTACGATGTTTCTCATTACTGCGAGAAGTTAACATGGCAATGGGTAAAGACTCAAATCCTGACCTGGTTTTCATTTCTTCAAGGACCCCATAACCATCCAGTCGTGGCATTTCGATATCACAAATAACCCCATCTACCGAAAGCCCTGAAAGGAGCTTATCCACTGCATCTTGTCCATCTTTCGCTTGTTCTACTTGATAGCCGGCTTTTTCTAGGGTTAAAGTTAGATAACGACGGACATTAATGGAATCATCCACCACTAAAATCGTTTTAATTCTGTCTGGGTTTGGAGTATTACAGAATGGGGTGATAGGTGGCAATACCTTGTCTAAACCCTCTTCTAGGAGTTGTAGTGGATCAACCAAGGGAACCACTCTACCATCCCCTAAGATTGTAGAACCGATCATTCCCATCGGTAGAGGTAAAGGACTTTCAATCTGTCGAATGGTAACTTCTGGTTCACTCCAAACCCGATCAATATGAATCGCACCCAAAGATTTATCATTGGCAACAATTAAAGCAGTAGGTTGATTGATTATGGGATAACCAGACATTTCAAAGGGTTTATGGGGTCGATTAAAGCGCAGACTTTTTTCAGGATCTAGCAATGGAAGAGTTTCTTCTTGCCAAGTAATTTCTTCTAACGCTTCTACTCCTTCAAGCCTTAAGGGAGAAACTTCTCGAACACTGTTAGCCGGAACTGCGAAAATAAGGCCAGAGCGTTCGATTAACATCACCCGTAAAATGGAGAGGGTAAAGGGGAATTTGAGGATAAAAGTGGTGCCTTTTCCCGCTTCGGTTGCCACTTGAATATCTCCACGAATCCCTTGGAGACTGGTTTTGACCACATCCATTCCCACCCCACGCCCAGCAAGTTGGGTGACTTGTTTACTTGTGGTAAACCCAGGTTGAAAAATGTAGTCAAGGAGTTCTTGAGAAGACATCTGCTCAATGTCTTGATCGCTTATGCCCATTTCTCGCAGACGTTGACAAATTTTATTAATGTCAATGCCATTACCATCGTCTTGAATGGTGATCAGGGTTTGGGTTCCTCGGTTAAACGCCTGTAGGGTGATGGTTCCCTCTGGCGGTTTCCCTGCTAAGATACGACTGGTAGCATCTTCGATCCCATGAGCAAAAGCATTACGGATGAGGTGCATTAGGGGAGCGTTGAGGGTTTCGAGCATGGTGCGATCAATCAGGGTAGTTTCCCCCTCAATCTTTAACCGAACTTCTTTCCCCCACTCAAGACTGAGATCCCTAACCAACCGAGGAAAGGGCTTAACCAACTCAGCAAAGGGTTGCATTTGGGTTTGAGTGACATTCTTTTGTAGCGATTCCGTAGTTTGGTTGAAGTCTTGAACCACTTGAGTCATTTTTTGTAACCCTAAGTCGATATCTGAGGTCACTTCTTGCAACTGTACAATGGTTTCGATTTGTTCTTGAGAGATTAAATGTAGGTCACTATAGCGATCCATTTCCAGGTGATCGAATGTTCTGGTTTGACTTTCTGGGGTTACAAGAGAATGAGAAACCTTAGATAGGGGAGCGGTTTCTAGTTCCTGAGTCCTTAAAACCATTCCTTCTAAGGAAGCCTTATCATACCAAGTTCTTAACTGATTATTTGATTGTTCTAATTGAGTAATCCGAGAACGCATTAGTGTGACAAAGTTGGTCAGTTGCTCTAAACGTAGGTTAATACTATTACGCTCTAGAACTAATTTCCCAAACAGGCTATTCATTTCATAAAGTTGCTCTACAGGAACCCGAACTGTTTTCCCTGTTGTTTGGGAAGTTTGATTAAGGGTTGGAAGACTAGAGTTTAAGTTATTCTCACCACTTTCTACTTCCTGCTTCTGAGGTTCTATAACTGGTATGTCCACACTAAAAGCATTCTGCAACCCAGCCAAATCTGAATCGTTTAAGGTTGTTTGAGTGGATAAGTCTAAGGCTTGTTCTATTGCGTCTTGAAGCTCTGTAAAATCTGTTAATTCTTCTGCAGCGAATAATTGAGAACTGTCATGATTAGATGAATCATCTCTGGGTTCGTTTACGAACCCTTCTAAGCCACAGGGAACTTTCTCGAAGCTACCACGCATAACTAAAGCGTGGGAACGTCGCCACAGGGTTAATGCTTGTTGGCTTAAAGAGGTTAACTGTTGCGATGTCGCCATAGTTACTTGATTTTGAACAGACTGACACAGTTGGACAAAAGGTTCAATATCCACCATTTGACCAAAAGCCAATAGTTGTTCTGCTGTCATGGCTAGGGTTTGGGATAACTCAGTGGGAGATAAGTTCGGGTAAGTTTGCTCAAACTGATCTAAAACAGTTTCTACCCCTTCTTCAAACATCAACCAAACAGGCTCATCACCGGAATTTTGAGAGAATAAGGTATTTTCGTCTTCTTCTTGTAGATCCCCCAAATGGTGGCGTAACTGTTCAAAAATAGGGTTAACATTTTGCTCCAACCACTGATCATTAATCTCTGCTGCCTGAAGATGCAATTCATTCACCTGACGCAGACAATCAACTCCTTGTAAGAGTAGGGTTTCTACTTCCATCGTGATCGGGGTGGAAGGGTGACGAACCCGTAAAATTTTCAAGAAGTCTTCGAGACGATGAGCTACATCAGAGAGTGGGGTAAAGCCCATCATTCCCGCCCCTCCTTTAACAGAGTGAGCCGAGCGCAGGGCCAGATCCAATGATTGAGTTACTTCATCAGAGGTTCTTAACTCTAATAATGCCGATTCAATAGAATCATAGCAATCTTGGGCTTCATCGAGAAAATTGAGACGGACTTGTTGTTCTTGATCCATGAGAGAAATGGGGAATGGATGATGGATGATTAACTGACTTTGAACTGTTTGACGGCTGCTTCGAGTGTTTGGGCAACTTGGGCGGTTTCTTGCATGGATTGGGCAACGGTTTGAGAAGCTGTGGAACGTTCTTGAGACTGTTGGGCAATCTGCTGCATCAGTTCGGTTACAGTGCGCGAAGTATCGGTTTGGGAAACCGTTGCTTGGGAGATGGATTGCATCAACTCATTAACGGTCTGAGAACCCTCTAAAACCTTCTCTAAACGTTGTTTGGTTGCCTCAACCAGACGGGTACTATCTACCACCTGGGACGTTCCTAATTCCATCGCTTGGGTGACTTGCTGGGTTTCTTCTTGAATCGCTTCAACGATACTGCTAATCTCTTTTGTGGCTGCGGCTGACTGCTCTGCTAAGGCCCCCACCTGTTCTGCTACAATCATGAAACCTTCCCCTTGTTTCCCTGCACGTCGGGCTTCTACACTGGCGTTAATAGCTAATAAATTGGTTTTCAGGGCCATTTCTTCGATCAAAGAAACCACTTGAGAAATCTTTTGAGACGACTCCCCTAAACGCTTCATTTTCTTGGCTGTTTCCCCTACCGTTGTTCGTAACTGGAAAATACTATCCACGGTTTCATCCATAGCTTTTGCCCCCTGTTGAGTTACCGTATAAGTGTCATCTACTAAGGTTGCTGCTTGGTTAGCATTGTTGGCAACGGCTTCGATGGAATGGGACATTTTCTCTACCGATCCCAAGGTTTTACGGGTAGCCTCGGCTTCTTCAATGGCCTGTTGAGCTAAGGTTTGGATAGATTGTTCATTTTCTCCTAAAGATGAACTGACTTGGGTAGTAGAGGTTTTTACTTGGATCGCAATCTCTTTCAGGTTATCGATAATTGCATTGAATAAGTCAGCCACCGTAATCATTTCCATAGAAGTTAAGTCAGTGCGAACCGTGAGATCCCCATCTATTGCACCCCCTACATCTCCTAGGAATTGATTAATTTCTTGTTCTAATTTTTCTTTCTTTTGTCGTTGTTTTTGGGCTTCAAGTTGTCTTTGTTCTAAGTTACTATCAATATTTTGAGCCATGTCATTGAGGTTACGGGTTAACACCCCAATTTCATCCTGGCGATCGCTGGTTTCGAGACGCACTCCAGGTTCCCCAGAGGCTACTTTTCCGGCAAAGTTGGTGAGTTGTTTCAACTGACGGGAAATCCCAGTATCTGAAGGAGTAACAATCAGAATAACTCCAAAAATCAACAATACTCCACCCCCAATACCGTAACCCACCCAAGTTATTTGTTGCAGATTCTGATTCACTTCTGTCATGGGTGTGCCCACATAGGCAATGCCAACGGGTTTGGCTTCTTCTCCGTTGAGTTGCTGATTATGGTCATAAATAGGACTATATCCAGTTAAATATTCAACACCAATGATATTGGCTTGTCCTTTATAAACCTGAGCTTTGTTTAAGACGGTATCTGCCACTGTTCGTGATACCCTAGTGCCAATGGCCCTGGTTTTTTCGTCGGTATAAGGGACGTTGGTACTAACCCGCCAATCTTGAGCAAAAATCGTAGCAGTAGCAACTCCAGTCACATCTTTGAGACGATCAACCATCTCAAAGTTACGATTAACTAAGGTTCCTACAATAGCGGTTCCCACTTTATTGTCGGCCAGTTTAATGGGTTGGGTAGCCATCAAAACCAAGCCGGCTTTCCCTTCGTCAATATCAAAAGTGCCTTCGGGATAGGGTTTTTTCGGTTCAGGTAAGCCCTCTATTTTTTGTTGACGCAAGCCAATAAAGGCTTGTTTTTGGAGTCCTAAACGTTGCAAAACTTGGGCGTTGAGTAATTCAAATCCAGATAAAGCACGGGATAAGGTTAAGGTATTGTTGACAATGGGAATATCTTGGAGAGAGATACCTGGGTTTAATTTGACCGCTTCTAATTCGCCTTTGACATTATTCTGACTGGGTAACAAGGGATAATTATCTAAGTCTCCTGTTACTCTTTGTATCGACTGAGCAATGGTGTTTCCTTGGTCATCGGTAATGAGATAAAAACTTGCATTGGGTTGTTGCTTTTGGGTAGCTCTAATTAAAGTTTCTAGTTCTTGTAATTGAGATGCTTCGGCTGTGGCTGGATTAATTTTCGAGGCTTGAACCGAAATAGCTAAGGTGTTCGCAGTAGCTTCGAGTTTTTGTTTTTGGCCATTAATTTCTTCTTCGAGTAATACTAAATCTACATCTAAAACTTGTTGCAGATTACTGAATGCTTCTCGTCTTGCAGAAGCCAAAATCCCTTGCGTCACTGCAATGGCGGGAATGGTGGCAGCGACTAATAACAAGGTGGTAATTTTCGTTTGTAGGGATAAGTTATTCCAAAATTTAACTAATCCCTTGGATTTTGATCGGGGTTGAGGAGAGGGGAATTCAATGGCTTCTTCTGAGGGTTGATTGTCATTGTTTGGGGTTAAAGTGTCAAAATGCAGGTTCTTTGACCCTTCTAAGCTTGTTTTTTGGGGAGATTGAGTCATTTTTTGTATGGTCTTATAAAGAATAAGGAACAAGTTAATTACATGAGTTTGGAGTTATGATCTTTTCCAGGAAACAATGAGGGTTTGAAGATGCTAATTTGAGGAAGTGGTCTCCAAATTTTCTGATATCTAACTAAAGTTAATGGATTGATTTTTGACCCCTTAGTGAGCAACTTTGAACTGTTTAACGGCGGCTTCTAATTCTTGAGCAACCTGGGCGGTTTCTTCCATAGAATGGGCGACAGTTTCCGAAGCGGTTAACCTTTGTTGAGAATAGCGAGCAATTTCCTCCATTAACTCGGTCACTGTTTGGGCGGTGTCTGTTTGGAAAACCGTCGCTTCAGAAATAGATTGCATCAGATCATTAATGCTGCGAGAACGTTCTAAGACTTGTTCGAGTTGGGTTGTGGTCGCTTCCACTAATTGGGTGGTATCATTCACTTGATTAGTCCCCAACGTCATGTTATAAGCTACTTCTTGGGTTTCTCGTTGAATATTACTAATAATATTGGCAATTTCTCTGGTAGCTGTGGCAGACTGTTCTGCTAATAGAGCCAATTGTTCTCCAAAAATTGCAAACCCTTCTCCTTGTTCTCCGGAACGTCCGGCATTAATGGCTAAAAGGTTTGTTTTTAAAGTCATTTCTTCAATTAGGGAGACAACCTGAGAAATCTTTTGGGAGGATTTTTCCAATTTCTGCATTTTCTTGGCCGTTTCAGCAATAGTCGTCTTTAAACTGACAATACTATTAACCGTTTTGTCCATAGCCTTTGCCCCTTCTTGTGTTACTCCATAGGTATCATTGGCAAGAATGGCTGCTTGGTTAGCATTTTTAGCCACTGCTTTGATAAACTGAGACATCTCATCCACTGAGCCCAAGGTTTTCAGGGTTGTTTCTGCTTCTTGAGATGCTTGTTGGGCTAACTGTTCGATAGACTGTTTATCCTCTCCCAAAGCATTACTTACCCTAGCACTAGAGTTTTTCACCTGAATAGCAATATCTTGTAGACTGTCAATAACGGCGTTAAATAAGTCGGCCACCGTACTCATTTCCATAGAGTTTAAGTTCGCTCGAACCGTAAGATCCCCATCTACTGCTTCTTGTAATTCTTCTAGGAGTTGATAAATTTCTTGTTCGAGTTGTTCTTTGGCCTCTTGTTGTTCTTCGGCAATTTTTTTGAAATTTGTTTCCGCTTTTTCTTTGTCAATGATCACTAATCTTTGTTCTTCGGCACTCTTTTCCAGGGCTGTTTTATTTCGTTTTTGTTGATAAATAATGATTATTGCTACGATGGCAGTCAGTGAAACGAAACCGAAGGAAAACCAGTACCAATATTTCTGAATAAACTCCCCAAAGGTAAAGTTGCCTAAATCCTCATAGACACCAATCTGGAGGTCAAGAAAAAGATCGTCCACAGCACGATAATTTAAGGGAACTGTCCATCCTTCTGCTGTGGCTGCTTTAGCTGCTCGACTGTCTTTCGGCATTCTTAGTAAAGCAGCAGCAACCGTCTGTGATAATTCGTTGGGAGTATTTTGGGTAGCGGCAAAGGGCCACTCTGGATAGAGTTCTGTACTCAAAAGAAAGGGAAAATCCTTTTGCAAGGCAGTTTTTTGGTTAATGACAACAAACTCATCGAGATTGATTTTGCCCTCATTGGCCATTCTTTCAAGGGTATCAGTGCGAACCGCTCCTACATCAGCCTCTCCTTTTTGAACTGCATAGACGACATTATCATGGGTGTTAGCAAAGCCGACTTGTTTCAAGTCTTTCCAGGGGTTGAGACCTACTTTTTTTAATTCTCCCCACTGCATTTGCCACCCCCCCAAAGATGTTTTATTGACAGCCATAATCTTTTTGCCTTTAATATCTTTGAGGTCTTGAATATCGTCTCTGTCTTGACGACGGAAGATAACGCCACCAAAGATAGTGTAGGGATCTCCTAGTCTGAGGTTTTTTAGGGTTGCAATGCGATTGGCATCATAAAGTCCTTCAAAATCAACATACATTCCTGGGTTAGCAATGATAAAGTCTACTGCGCTTTCTTTGACGGCTTGATAGGATTCTTCAAAGTCTAGTGGAACAATCTCAAACGAGTATCCAGGAACTTCTTGCGTCAAGTAGTCAGCAGTTGCTTGCCACTGTTTAAAGGCTTTTTCATCCCCTCGTTTTGCCAGGACCCCTATTTTAATTTTGCTCTTTTGAGTGATGGAGGCTTTGGGAACTTGAGCCGTGGCTACTTTTATAGGATTGATAACTGTTTCGAGGATAGGAGAAAACAGAGTGATACTAACAAGAAGCCAAAGTGTTGGAAGGGAATTTTGACTTTTTGTTGTTTGACTAATAATTTTGATTATCATAGATGTTCAACAATAGCAGTTAAATTAAAAATAGGTAAGGGCTTCCCTGAGTCCATAATTTTTCCCTGGATATAAGGGGTTAACTCAGAGGAAAAGCTTTCTTGACTGGTTTCTATTTTCTCAGGCATCACCCTCATCACCCCTTGAATACGAGGAACGACTAACCCTAAAAAAGATTCTTTATCGGAGTTAGTTGCTTGAGACATCAAAGGGGAAATGCGAAGCACAATAATTTGATAAGTTTGTAATAAGGCACAAGGGGATGACAAACCCATTAAATGAGGTATATCGATCACAAAAAAAACGCGATCGCGGGAAGTCATTAAACCCATCACAAAAGAGGGCATATTGGGGATAAAAGTAATTTGTTCCCCAGGTACTAATAAAGATTCTTGGACAAACTCCATGGATACTAACCCATTGATTTGAGGGGTTAGTTGACAACGTAGATAGGGTTCCCCTTCTATTTGGGAGGCTTCAAAAAGTTGGGGCAGGAGTTCTTGTAGTCTCGAAAGGGAAGTTTTTTGTGTGGTTGACATGATCTTAATCTGAGTTAGGGGGAGTGGGTTTGTGGCCAAATTTATTATTCTCCACAATAAATTAAATAAACCCGCTCTTAGATAATTGTGTTAAAGAGATAATAAGGATTTGAAACTAATTAATTTTGATTGTGAAAGTTGGATTGCTCCCTAAAATCTAACCCCTCAAAATAGTTACGCCATTGCAGCTTGCAACGCACTAATAATGTCTTCTTTACTGCAAGGTTTAACCACATACCCTTTAACCCCTTGTTTACTGGCCCACATTTTATCAACGTCACGATTTTTAGCCGTACAAGCTACCACAGGAATATCGGCGGTTTCGGGTTTTTTCTTCAGTTGACGACAGAGATCCAAACCACCCATATTGGGCATCATCCAGTCGGTTAAAATGGCATCGGGTTTATTATTAATAACTTTTTCTAAAGCTTCTTTACCATCGTTGGCAGTGACAACAGTATAACCTGCTTTAATCAAATATTGACTGATTAAGTCTAATTCAGCCTTCACATCGTCTACGACTAATATTTTACTCATAAGCCTGATCTTTAGGGAAATTGTGGTATGTTGCTTACTTTTAATTTTCCCAAAAACATATCTGAAAAACGTCAGTAATTACCAGTATTTTGACAACAACCAATAGATGAAAATCGGCAATTTGACGGGGTGACAAGAGTTGGAAAAGGCTCACCATGAGGGATTTAGAGATCAGCGATCGCTTTTTAAAATGAATTTTGCCCCTAGAGTAAATAGTACAAATAGTCTAGGCAGAGCAGA